>FOIY01000004.1:0-300000 GCA_900111435.1 Ruminococcaceae bacterium KH2T8 | reverse complement strand
GTGATAATAGGCAAATCCTTTGTCGATGCCGGCGAAGAAGTCCGCAGCTACAGCCTTATCACCATCCATCAAGACAACCGCAAACTGATAATAATAATCACCTTCATGGTTCAACCCTGATACCAGCACATTGATCTCATTGTTTTGGGCATCCGGAATATCAAGTTCTATATATCCGAGATCGGACGCGACATGAACTGCATCGTTATCATAGCTCAATCCGTCGGAATGACTGATCTCATATCCTAACTCGTTATGGTCATCCGTCACTTCGGATAATACAGAAGAAGCACCTTCAACGACGCAATACCTTGCAGTAAGCTCTTCCCTTTCGATAGGATCGCATGACAGATAGTCATCATAAGAAACTGCTTCATCGTAAAAATACACCATTGATGCACCGCGTGATGTACGATAAACATCATAACTGTCAGCCTCGTCAATCAGCTCGTAAGAATAAGGAGCGCGAATGGTCCTGTCCTCATTATTCTGTCTGAAGATGTACTCCGTTCCGTTTTGCAGTTCGAGCAGGTTCCTGCCACGAAGACCCGTCTGCTGAAATCCCATGGCACTACTCAGGATGCCCATATCGTCATAATAGTGATCGATATAGTTATTGTAATTACTGTGGTAAAAGTCATAGCTGTTCTTACCCGATATCATTGACGAATTCACGGACACATCCGTATAGGAATACGGCATGATATCATACCTGATCTGAGTTGCATCATATTCATCCGCGAGTGAAGAATATTTCATAAGAGCATCATCGGCAGTCCCCAGATCGATATACTCATATGATGTTTCATGCCAGGTGGACGCCCCCGTAATAAGGCAAGACAACATTACCATGATCACAAGACTGTATCGTTTTGCTCGGTCTGACCTCAGCAGGCGATTGGAGATCCCTATCCCACATACCATCAGGACAAGAGATATTCCGGAAAGCTTCGCACTCATATCCTGAAATAATACGATAACAAGATATATCACGGATACCGCCAGAGTACCGGCGAACACTTTCCCTCGAAAAGCATCAAAGCGAGGGATCATTAATGCAAGTAAATATGCGAGCAGAAACGAAAACCCGAAGACATATCTGTTGGCGGGATAGTTGAATCCGTTCATCATCGAACCGACAAAAGGAATAAAGAATGAAGCGAAGAAGAAGACAAAGATGATCTTTATCAAAAGGTTAGTCTTTCGGTCTCTGAAAAGCAGTACAAGTGCTATAAGGCTCAAAGCCGAAAATCCCCAGATACTCTCATGCCAGAGATTATGATAAGAGAAGGCATAAAGCAACTGATCTTTAAGAGTCGCAAGATCCAGTATCGGATAAGAAACATCTGCTCCCAACCTGTCCAGACTCATCATATTCATGATCCCGGGCAGCACTAACCCGATTCCTATTCCTATACCGACACATGAACAGCCGATAAATCGAAGTAACAATCCTCCAAGCTCATTGAGCTTTCGCTTTTCAGTAAAGAACCTTACGACGCAATATATGACTAGCATTACTCCGGACATATATGTAAAGTATGGCGAATAGAAAGTCATTACGGCTAACACGATCACATATGATCTGCGGCCCTTTCCCTGCCACAATCTGTCAGCTCCGAGCATCAGCAGGGGAAATAAGATAAATATCGACTGAAACACGACCTGCCTGAAGCCTACTGTGATCGTCGCACTGAAAGCATATGTCAGAGCCCCCGTCATGATACCGATATCCGACAGCTTTTTATAACGACCATATATCAGGAAAGCTAAACCGGACAAGTAAAGCCTCACTAAGATCAATACATCAAAGACATACTCGGATACTGACAGCGGCATCAGGGCAAAGAGCCAGCTGAAAGGATCGGCGAGCGGATATGTTACACCGAATATCGAGATCAGGGAATCGCTGCCCATTCCTGTCGACATATCCCACATGGGAAGCTCGAAAATATGCTCGACAAATATATTGCCGAACAGTTCTCTTATCCACTTCCCGCAGTAAAGATAGTAGACGAACTGCTGATGAAGTCCGTCATCGAATGTGATAAAGCTCTTATGAAAAAGCGCGAAAAAAGATACTACGCAGACAGAACTGCATACCAGAAATAACAGTGAATATCTCTTGAGCAGAGATCCAAAAGATACATTGTTGATCCGATCACCCATCTTGCTATATCAAACACGGGCACTATCTTTCATAGAATTCATGGATCTTATCCACGACTTCCGCAGCATCATCGGGAGACAATCTGAAGTACATCGGCAATCTTACCAGGCGCTCGCTCTCGCTCGTAGTATAGATGTCTTCCCCGTTGAAACGTCCGTACTTACGTCCAGCTATAGCCGAGTGAAGCGGTACATAGTGGAATACAGCAAGAATACCATTTTCCTTCAGGAAATCGATCAGATCCGTTCTTTCTTCGACATCCTTAGTCTTGATATAGAACATGTGGGCATTATGAGTACAATCATCAGGAATATCCTGAAACTCGATCAGCCCCTTTTCCTCCAGATCGGAGAGACCTTCTCTATAGATATTCCAGCTGTTCATTCTGTCATTGTAGATCTCATCTGCGTGCTCGAGCTGGCAATAAAGATATGCTGCGAGCATCTCACTCGGAAGATAAGAAGAACCCTTATCCACCCATGAATACTTATCTATTTCACCTCGATAGAACTTGGCGCGATTTGTTCCTTTCTCACGCAGGATCTCTGCACGTTCAAAGAATACGCGATCATTAATGAGGAGCGCACCGCCTTCGCCCATAGAATAGTTCTTTGTTTCATGAAACGAGAAGCATCCGAAATCTCCGATGGTTCCAAGCGCCCTGCCCTTATATGTACTGAGTACGCCTTGAGCTGCATCTTCGATAACCTTGAGATTATGCCTTCTGGCTATATCCATAATGGTATCCATCTCACATGCCACACCTGCGTAGTGCACAGGAATAATCGCCTTAGTCTTATCAGTGATAGCTTCCTCGATCTTCGTCTCATCGATATTCATTGTATCGGGACGAACATCGACAAAAACACATTTAGCTCCGGTAAGAACAGCACAGTTGGCAGTACTGGAGAAAGTAAAACTCGGAAGAATAACTTCATCTCCCGGATGAAGACCTATCAGGATTGCTGCCATCTCAAGTGCCGAAGATCCGGATGTGGTAAGAAGGACCTTAGGAGATCCGGTTCTTTCCTCAAACCACTTGTTGCACTTTTTGGTAAACGGGCCATCTCCACATATCTTTCTATTATCAATAGCCTGTTTAATATACTTAAACTCTTCTCCAATATACGGAGGAATGTTAAATGGAATCATGGCGAATCACCTCCTTAGATCAACAACTCTTGTATAATGCTCGATAAGGTTGTAACCATCCCATATCAGATCAAAATCCATCGTATGCCCGAAATCAACGATCCTGTCTATGCCCTTAACGCCTGAATCAAAAAGCGGTGTTACGATCGATGTGGCTCCCAGTATTGCCAAGGTTTGACAGCGTTCATCGTTACATATATCCCGGATCTCATTGATATCAGTGCAATCATATTCAAAAAAGAAACCGGAATTACCTCTATGATCCATAAGCTGAGGATCAAGCGAGTCTAAGGAGATTCGATAAAGCGAATTACCATACTTATCGACGATCTTGGGAGCAACATCTTGCCTCCTCGATGAGACCAGGCACAGATCAGTCAGCTTATCTACACTTTGAACAGCTTTCAACTCATATTCCCTTTCTGCCAGTTTCTTCACTGAGTCCCACATAATTCTCTTAGCTTGAACGATACTCTTACCCATCCATATTATAACTCTCGGACTGGTGCAGGCATTCTGATCCGAAAGATAGGTATCATTGTAGAACTCTTTGGCAAACCTATCCGAAAAGCTCGATTCTTCAGCTCTGCTCATAAATTCATCCGAATCTATCAAGGCCAATGAATATCTGTCAGCAAAGGCAACTTCAGTAGCCCTTGGAGGGATCTGGGATTCACGGAGAGCCGCGATCGTAGCATCCCCTCCCCATATTACCCTGAGATCACAAACAGCCGAAAACCTGTCATTGATCTCTTTGCTGCGTTCATACCTTACAAGGGTTATATAATCCTTCAAATTCGGATAAGAATCCAAGACCGTTCTGATCGAATCATTGATGATCCTTATCTGAGGGAAATCCTTCGAAGGGATCCTGACAATATTGGCATTGCCGCAGAGCAATCCCGAAAACAACGAATAAGCATAATTTACAGGAACATTTGAAGGTGCAATATGGAAAGCGAGCCCTCTGCCGAGTCTGTATCTTCCATCATCTTTCAGATATGTCTCTTTCATCTTCATTACGGATGATCTTCGAAGCCAAAATCCGAGTGTGACTACATCAGGATATCGCCTGGAAGCGTCACTCTTCATCAGACACGAAGATATATCATTACAGAATCTTATAACCTCATCTGCAAAAGGAACAAGCGGGGGGGTCTTTTGTGCTTTGGAGATCACTTCTTCATTCCCGATCAGATACTCCACTCCCGCATGATCGCTTTCCCCGCTCACCGAAGCGGCGAATGTATCACTGCACCCTCTTATCTCAGCGTCTTTTAACCTGCCATAGATCCTGAAATACTTTCCTTTCCTGCCACAAGGACAATCATCGACGCCAAGGATCTCACCTTCATCTTCAGTAAGCAGTGAATGACCCGGATATGATTCAGGTATCGTTGATACCACCTGAATAATCCCTTTCCTGCCATTTTCACATTCCGAGAAATCCTTATGGTCACGAATGATCACATCGGAAAAGACGCTGGTATGAAGATGACCGCACTCGCATTGCATATAGATGCATCCGGTCTGCTCTACCATTCCGTAATAATCATGGATCCTTTCAAGCGAGCATACATCCTTCAATGCTTTCTTAAAAGCATCAGGAGAAACAGCCTCTCCTATGAGTTTTTTCCATCCGCCACCGTGGATCAGGATTGCATCCGAAAGATCAAAGGTTATTCCCTGTTCCTTAAGTCTGATCAACTCCTTATAAAAATACTGCCATATCATGAAAGTAAAGCCGAACAACAGTATGCGCTCACCCCTGTGAGACTCAAGGAATTCCTTCAGATTATCAACATCGAGCGACATATCATCCCTGAGAGCATACATCTTCTTTGTTCCGAAGATCGAAAAGCCGAGTATTCCGGCTCCGCGCGCTGAAAACAGATTACGGGTCTTTATAACAGACGGACAATCGATGATTATCATAGGCATTCTTTCTGAACCGGTAAATGAACTGACTATCTTCACCATTGCCTTCTGCTGATTAGAAGCAGTTGTCCTGTCAAGAAAGATCTTCGATACACTCTGACCTGAAGTTCCGGATGAAGTCATCGTCTTTACGATCTGATCATCAGCCACACTCTTCAGTTCCAGCTCCTTAAACAAACGGACCGGCAAAAACGGAATGTCCTTATATGATCTTACAGCCTCGCTGTCATATCCCAAAGTTCGCAGAATATTATCATACGGCTTACAAGATGCTCTGTGCGCCGACGTCAGCGAGAGCAGTCTTTCTGTTAATATCTTTTCCTTGGACGCCTGATCCAAAGAGTAAGGTGAATTCTTTATAACATCATCAAACGTCATAATATTTATCCAATTCTCTATACAAGATCTTCCCGGAGTCATTCTTCGGGATCGAATCTAATACCTTAGTCCTAAAAGCAGATTGATTCAGTCCAGTCTTCAATGCTACAAACGTCTTGAGCTCATCGGCGATCGACGGGTTTGTGATAAATATATACATATGATCATCAACTCCTGCGCATGCGACTTCCTCAGATGGGAATCGATGCTTGATCAGGCGTTCGATCTCATCGAGGTTAACTCTGTTACCGAATATCTTAAGAAAACGTTTCATTCGTCCGATAATATAGTAAAATCCGTCCTCGTCAAATTCTGCTATATCACCGGTATGAAGTATCCCTTTTCGCTCATCTCCCAGAATCAGATCGCTGCCTTTTTGAGCATAGCCCATAGTCACGTTGTCACCTTCATAGATGAGCTCACCGGGGGTATGGGGCTTGGTAATAATCTGTCCGTCCGGATCGCTGATCCGGAACTTTCCTCCGGGAATGGCAACCCCCATCGATCCTTTTTTCCGTATGGCATATTCCGGAGGCAGATATCCCATTCTGGCGGTCGCTTCACATTGACCATACATTACGATAAAACGCTTTCCCTGAGCCTCGGCAACTTCAGCGAACCTGCTCTGAAGATCTTCCGATAGCTTTCCACCTGCCTGGGTCATATACCTTAACGATGGCAGATCCATTCTTTGAAAACGAAGTCGATCGAGCATCTCGTATGTATACGGAACACCGCCGAAAGAAGTTGCCCCCGCCGACTTGAAAAATCCCCAAAACTCTTTCTGCATCAACCCCTTATCTGTGACAAGGATAGTTGCACCGACAAACAGATGGCTGTTGATGATCGACAGTCCATATGTGTAGTTCATAGGGAGCGTCGTTATGGGTCTTTCATCCGCGGTTATGTTCAGATACGAAACAATAGCCAGTGCATTTGATCTGACATTTCCATAACTCTGACGAACAAATTTCGGGCTTCCCGTGGATCCTGATGTGGTCAGTAACAGACACAGTTCCTCGTGCAATGGATATTCCTTATCATAATCAGTCATGATAAGTGAATAGTCCCAGCGGGAAAACACTTCTTTGCCACGATCATACTCAGCCTTCTTTTCATCCGGCATCCATATATACGACGGCTTATACAGCTCAAGAAGCTCGGCAAGAAGATCAGCATCCAGATCTGCACTTAATAACATCGGGACGATCCCATTGTTAACAGCCGCAATATACCCTATGATCGAACCGATCATGTTCTTGCATAATATCGCTACAAGGCATCTTCTGGAATTTACGGCACGAAAATCCTTGCAAGCAGTATCTAATGCATCATAAGTAATGCAGTTACCGTATTCATCTTGAAGAGCCGTATTTTCCCTGAACTTATCGAAAGACCACATATAAAAGGTGATGTTCAGCTACATCAGCCAATATTAATATCGTACTTCTTAAGGATCTCGATACCCTTTGTGTAAGAACTCAGATCGATAATATCATCCGTATCCATCATGATATCAAACGCGTCTTCAATACATGCTACAAGTCCCATATGACCTACAGAATCCCACTGAGGAATACCCTGGTACTCAAGACCCTCATTAACCTGATTGACATCGATCCCGAGTCCCTCAACAAAAGCGTTCTGATACTTTTCCAAATCTGTCATCTTAACTCTCCTTTATTTATCAAATATACTGTCTGTAATGAATTCTATCTTCATTGAATCGCCTACGGTTTTCTTAAAGTCCCGGAACATGTCATGGATCTCATCATTCATCTTCACATGATCCGCCCCGGGATTAACTGCCGGAAGAGATTCATCCGCATATGATTCATTATAATACGCCTTAAACTCATCAAAACCTGCGATGGCTACATTACCCGCACCTAACAGATGAAGCAATCTTAAACAATCGATCACCGCATTGTCAAAATAAACCCATCCGCGCTTAACTACTCTGTTGAAATTTATCACCAGGTCCTGCTCACCATAGTCAGCCGCGATATTCGACAAAAGTATCTTCTTCATCTTATCAAACTGCTCCGGATAGATACTTTTGGCGTAATCGTAACGACTGCTCGATATGAGGAAGAGATAATCCGCGTCATATTCCGGGTTTACTGCATTAACCTCAATGACAACCGGATCCTTGACTTTGATATATTCCTTGATCTTATATATCTCAGTGAGTGTTGATTTACCGGGAGCGATAAGAAGGATATTCCTGTTCTGCAGATCGGATCTCAGGATGCTCAACGAGTCTTCATCATCAACGATCCTGTTTTGATTCTCGATATATTTCTCCTCAAGAAGATCATAATCATATTTTATCCTGTCCTGAGGATCCAATGATTTAATGATTTCGTTCATATCCCTGGCATTTGTCCTGTGATTCTTAAGAAGGTATGCAATATTGTTTACATGACAGCAATACATGCCGGAAATGAAATATGGAGTTGAGTAACCCCAGGAATAATTGGCTTTGAAATATTCCATGTAAAGATCGATCGCATCGAGTATCTGATCCATCTCATAATCACGATCATATTTCCTGTTGAGAAAACTGACAGCAAGTTCGGTTGTTGTATTACCTGCTCCGCGACCCATGCCGCACAAACTGGAATCTACAATCACATCTCTGACGGAATACTGCAATCGATTAACAAAATACTGTGTTAACGCGAAAGACAGCTGCTGATTATTATGTGAATGAAATCCGATCTTTATATTTGGGTCCAGATATTCATCCAGCGTTTCTATGATCCTGTCCAGATCCTCTTCGTACATAGCACCGAACGTATCAACGATAGACAACGCCTCGGCATCGATCCCGTTAACACATTTGGCCAGTTCGATCAGCTCTTCATCAGAATAAGCTAAAGTATTGGCAGCCTGAAAATAGACTTTATATCCCTTTTCAAGAATCTTCCTTCCAACCTCTATTCCTTCCTTCGCCTTACCTCGAGGGAATACTACTCTGATTGCATCAAGGATACTGTGATCATTGTCTGGAAGATGATCAAGATCATATCTGTCCCAATCGATCATAGCTACCAGGATGGAGCTCTCTTTTTTCGTATCTACATACATCTTGATGTCTTCGGGAACATGAAAGAATGTTGTGCCTATCTTATGATCGGAATTCTTAAGCCAACCACACTCGATTATATCTATATTGGCATTTTGAAGCTTACTGACTATACCTCTGATCGCAGAAGTACCGAATTTTGCATCAACTATATATGCTCCGTCTCTGAGAGTGCAATCAAGCAACTGCTGCATACCTGTCTCCTAAATATTGTGCTTAACAAACACGTGATTTATATTGCTGACAGCATACCCGTTTGCCAGCAACGCTTTTAGCTGATTGATATTGTTGGATGATACATTCGTAGTTACCAGTTTGCCGCCAAGCAACTTTACGATCTCCTGCTCTTTCTGAACCATTCCGAGGCCGGTCTTTCTGAACTTTTCGTATCCGCCGCCGAGAACAGAACGGTAGACTATTCGATCCTTTGTAGTCAGTATGATGAAGCCTGCAGGCTCTCCTTTGTATGACATGATGTATGGGACAGCACCATCATTCAACATAGTTCTGATCCAGTTCTTGTACCTTCTTGCAGAAAGTTCGGGAGAAAAGTGCGGATCATTAGAGATCCTGTCACTTGAAAACATTCCCCTATCGATCTCTGAATACAGAGTTTCAACGTCAGAAGAATTCATTATCCTGTATTCCAGAGAATCGTATAACCTTTGAAGTATCCTGTTACGCTTGACATCATGAAGATCGTGTTCTACGGAAACAATATCTTCAATATATCTATAACCCAGATCCTGAACGATGTTTATTATCCCTTGAATATTCGAGGGTACCTTTACGACAATATACTGATCATTCAACGACGATAATACTTCCGTTACATCGTCAGCAGAATCATTTATCTCGATATTTACTTCTTTGGAAGTAACTCCGAGATTCTCTATTTCCCATGTGCTGTCAATAATCTTCATAAATACACTTTCTATCGTTCAGATGATCCATATGGACCGGCGTATACAACTGTCTACATTATACCTTGTTTTATCATTGAGGGATTGCCCACAGTATCGTATGGTATCCTCCACGCAAATAGTATTTATACTTCACCCCTAAACTATCAATGTATAAAGGGATATCCACAAGGTCATTCTTTCTGTGGTACAAACATACAGCCAGATACGGATGATGCTCTTGAATCGTAACGCGTGCCCCTTTTAATGCTGCTAACTCTGAGCCCTCTATATCCATCTTGATATATAAAGTCCCGTTGATATCGATATCCAGATAGTCAATTGCTCTGATATCAAGTTTCCATGTGTCTGAATATGAAGAGATACTATCTTCAGAGATAAAGCGGGCACCGTCAAAAGATGCACTGTTTTCTACACCAAACAGTTTTACTTCATCAAACTCTCCCACACCGTATGCCATGGGAATAAGTTCTTTACAGTAATCCATATACTCTTTATTCGCAGTGATCTGATCCAAACTGCTCTTTAACGGTTCAAAGGCATAATAATATACCTCTTTTTCCGGGATGGATCGGCAGATGCCCATAATACTGTCCCCGATATAGGCACCACAATCCAGCACGGTAGCTTTATCCGTCATCGAATCCGTAAAACTATGGCTGTTCCAATAATCTTCAGCATAAAAGAACTTATCACCCAAACTGCTTACACTGACTAACTCGTAAACATCATCGTTGGATTCAAACGGCTTACTGTTAATGCTCCTTTCGAAAACATCGAGTGATTCCGGATCACGGAGCAGACTCCTGACTCTATCATATCGTTCATCAGAAAACGGGATCCTTTTGTCAGAAGCCAACTCATCATTGACCATAAAGAACCTTAAAGACGAATACGGGTTAACAACGAAAATATTATCTGAACAAAGGTCATATTGTTCAACTAACTGCTTAACGCAATTACACACATTAATGCTTCCGATCGCAATAACGACAGCAGCCTCATGCAAGAAAGGATCAGGGATCGATCCCGGATCAACTATCTTTATTCCGTGAAAACGATCGATCTTTCGCTTATCCTCAGGAACAGAATCAATAACAGCAACCAGCTTTTCTCGTATTACACTGTCGGTATGATACAAACGTTCAGCCAGGCAGCCGCCACCAAATAGGATAATATGCTCGAATTCAGAGAGATGACCACTCATTACTTTTCTCCTTGTCGGTTGACAATGTCCTTTACTACATATTGAGGCGAATCGTTGATGCATATATATATTCTTCCTACATACTCTCCGATAAGTCCCAACATTACCATAATCACTCCGCCTACGATCAGTAAGATCGAGATAAGGGAACTCCATCCTGCTGTCATATCAGGAGTAATAAACAGTTTTCGGATGATCGTGATCAACGCAAATAAAAATCCTAATCCTGAAAAAAAGAAACCAATATATGCACCTATCTCCAACGGTTTTACGGAAAATGCCGTAAAACCGTTAAGCCATAACAAAAACAAAGATTTCAGATTATACCCGGATTTTCCTTCTAAACGTTTTCTTTGTTCGATCGGAACAATGCCAAAATTCCTTGTTGTCCTTAAGACCAGTCCAACCATATAAGGATATGGATTCTTATATGTAATGATCTCATCTATAAGATATCTCTTTACAACAAAATAACTACTAGCTTTGATGTCATTCTTTATATCGAACATATAGTCAGACATTTTTTTTGCGACATCAGATCCCCAACGTCTAAACCAACTCTGCTTAACCTCGGGATACGTCGCATAAACAATGTCATAATCTCCGTTATCGAGTTCATCAACAAGCTTAAAGACATCACATGCCGGGGTCTGCCCGTCATCGTCAAGAGAAACTATCAGATCACCGCTGACATGGTTATACCCGGCCATCAGTGCCGAGTGCTGACCGAAATTCTTTGAGAGATTGATACCTATAACTCTCGAATCGACCTCGGCTCTGCTTCGGATCACCTCCCAAACATTATCCGGCGATCCGTCATTGACCAGGATGATCTCATAATCATATTCAGGTCGTTGATCTACGGTAGTCTCGATCTCATCGACAACCTTCATTACAGTGTTTTCTGATCTGTAACAAGGTATAACAAATGACAGTTTTTTACTCATATCTCTCCTTATCACACCGGGGTTCCATAGCTGGTATCCAGGGGCTTTACTATCATTTCTTCAAAGAACAATTCTCTGTCCACATAGGGAGCCTGATCCTCAATAGGTCTGAACCCGAATTTTCGCTTGCCGTATGTCACTAATCCGTTATGAAGATCGACCTGTTCAGGATCACACATTACTTCACATATCATCGGAGAACGATCAGCTGATAAACGGTTCAAACATTCATCGATCTCATCATAGGAATTTACCTTGATATATTTAATACCGAACGCCTCTGCCAACTTACTGTAATCAGGAAAATCCAATCCGTTTGAAGGATCCGTTCCGATAGACTTGCCTCTGAAATGCGCTTTCTGACCGTGACGAACACCGGAATATCCGTTGTTGTTGATGATAATGATCTTTATATTGCAATCGTTCCTGACAATGGTCTGCAACTCCTGAAGATTCATCATCACGGAACCATCTCCGTTTACGGAATAGACGGCATCGGGCGTAAGAAATGAAACTCCGATAGCTGCAGGAAGAGCATAACCCATTTCGCCCTGCGCAAGTGATGCTATTGCCCTGTTCTTCTCTCCGAGCTTACAACTTCCGGTAGTAACCGCACCCGTTAAGCCGGCATCGGCAGTTACCGCTGAAGATTCTCCGAAGTATTCTGACATCCGATTCAAGAAATACTTGATATCAATAGGCTGTGTTTTATCCAGCGACTGCGGATACAACGGGAATATTTCCTTCCAATGCTTACACTTTGCTATCCAATCGTCAAAAGCAGTCGTAATACTCTGTGCGGAAAGCTTTTCAATAAACTCCTTCGCATCACCATGGATAAAAGTATCTATATGCACACCCTTCTTGGAATGCTCGACGTCATCGATGTCAACTACTATAGTCTTGGCCTCTCTCGCAAACTGATCTCGCTCCGGGCCTGTTACTTCTATTGCAAGCCTGCATCCGATAGATATAACAAGATCAGCATTCTGTATGGTAAAGTTTGCATTACGATTGGCTCCACCCGCTCCGACGACACCGAAATTCAATTCATTGTCATATGAAACAGTGTCAAAAGCGAATCGGGAAAAAACGACAGGGATCCTGAAGTCATTGATCATCTGATTTAAGTTCTGCACGCCGCCGGCATATCTGACACCCTGCCCGATAAGGAAAACCGGTCTCTTTGATCCGTTGATCGCATCGACCGTCTCTTGAATAAGAGAGTCCGCTATCTCCGGTTTGCTCGGTTCGGGAATAAAATGCTCGAGCTTATCCTCATTGATCATTGAATTCTGAACATTTAAAGGAACATCCAACCATACGGGACCCTTTCTTCCCTCTCTCGCCAGATAGATAGCCTTATCGATATGATAAGCTATCTCGTCGGCACTGGATATCGTAACTGCATATTTTGTTATCGGCTTTACCAGCGTCTCGATATCGGCTTCCTGTATACCGACCTGTCTCAAAGGTAATCCCGATGCCTTGATAGTCTGATCATATGGCTGCTGACCGGATATGACTATCATAGGTATGCTGTCCTGCCATGCATGGAGGATCCCGGTAAATGTATTTGTTCCGGCGCATCCTGTAGTAACTATACAGGCGCCGAGATTATTATTGTAAAGAGAGTAAGAAAGAGCTGCCATTGCGCATGCCTGCTCATGATGCATACCGATCCCTTCAATATATTCACTTCTTCTCAGTGCATCCATAAGATATACACACTGACCGCCGGGAACATAGAAAATGTGTCCTACTCCCTCGTCCGCTATTCTTTTCAATATATAGTCCGCTACTCTGATCATATTTATCTCTCCGATCTCATCTTAGTCCGCCGTCAACCCTCAAGATCTGTGCAGTAATAAACGAAGACATGTCTGAAGCAAGAAAAGTTACTGCATCTGCGATCTCTTTCGGATCACCTTTCCTCTTCATCACGTTCATCTCTAAGGCCTTCTTTTCTTCTTCTTCATCCATGCTGTTTCCCATATCGGTTGCAGTAAGCCCGGGAGCGACCGCATTAACCCTGATATTAAATGGACCGTACTCAACTGCAAGCCTTTTGACTTCTCCCAAAATGGCTGCTTTACTGGCACTGTACTCAATATTTGCACCACCGTCATATGCAGCAGATGAAGATATGTAGATTATACTACCTTTCCTGTTTCGCATCATATTACGAGACAGTTGCTGTGTAAGTAACATCTGAGAGAACAGATTTATCTCAAAGACGTTCTTGATGACCTCCATCTTTGTCATGGCCAATGAACTGAGCGGTAACCCGACACCGGCATTGCACACCAGAATATCTATAGGCACCTTCATTCCCATGATCTTTCTGGCAGCATTTTTAACACTGTCCTCATCACTCAATTCTGCATATACTTTAGTAATCGACACTTTGCACTCTTCGGCAAGCTCTGCAGTGTATTCATCGAAGCTTTCCGATGAGTTACGGACCAACGCGATTATATTAGCCCCATTCTCCGCAAAATCCTTGAGAATTGCCTTTCCTATACCGCGATTACAGCCGGTAATCACAGCTGTTTTCCCCTCCAGTAACATGCTATCACCCCGCATAAATATAAACTTCTCTTGACATGGTTTCTATCATATTATACCCGTCCCAGACGAATTCCAGCCCCATTGTATCACCGATATTCACAACTCTGTCTATTCCTCGTACGCCTTTTTCCATAAGAAAACGCACGATATCATTCTTATCAATACCGAGAACTGCCACGGTCTGACACTTTTTATCCAGAATGGGAACCAGATCATTCAATGACGTTATTGTGATCTGGTAGAAATACCCACCCCCCATTTTGTAATCCATAACAGTCTCATGATCTGATACGGAAAGTGAATCGACATCCACAACAAACAGCTTGTTATAACTGTGTTTGTCTTCTGCGATCGGATAGAGACTTATCGCACCTGTTTTCATTGCCAATTCGGAAAATATAGACTGTTTATCAACAGCCTGGATAGGATTCATATCGTATTCCCTATCGACCTTATCTCTCAGCGCGCTCCAAAAACGTCGCTTTGCCTCCGGGGATCCTTTTGTCCAGACAACGATCCTCGGAGAACTGCATGCATTCTGATCCGAATAATAAGTATCTGTATAAAACTTGTTGGCAACTTCTGCGAGATCCATTTTCATATAAGCATCAGGATCGATCACTGCGACCGAATGTCGATCAGCAAAACACATCTCTATTGCTCTTGAAGGGATAGGGAATCTTCGTATTTCTCTGATCGTTCTGTCCCCGCCCCAAATGATTCTGACATCACATATCGAGGACAGATATTCCGTGATCTCGTCACTGTGATCATAGCGAACAATGCAAAGGCGCCTTTTCATATCGGCATACGCCTCGCAGTCAAGAAGCCTGTTTATCGCACCGCATATAATATCCACTTCCTCAAATTGCTTATTAGACACCCTGATAATGGTGATGTTTCCGGCGAGAAGAGACGATGTCATCGATACGGCAAAGTTCACGGGTACATTTGAAGGAGCTATATGAAAAGCTACCCCTCTGCCGATCCTGTGATCTAGATCATATAAAGCTTTTTCCTTCTCCAGAGATGCCTTACGGATCCAGTATGCATATGACATAACATCAACATGAGATCTGATATTCTTGTGCGAGAGCAGCTCTTTTGAAAGATCACTCAAGAATCCGACAACAGTCGAAGAAAAGACAGGAAATGCAGGCACAGAATAACTGTCAGTCAACTGATGCTTATCTCCTACCAGATATGTTATATTATCGAGCAAATTATCATATTCCGACATAATCTTTCCTTCGTCATTGTCTGCTAATCTTATCTGCATATGTATCGCTGCACCCACGCAGTTCTGCACTCTTTAATCTTCCGATTATCTTGATGTATTTGCCTTTTCTACCGCAAGGACAGTCATCTTCACCTAATATCATCCCTTCATCCTCCGTCAGAAGAGAGTGCCCTGGATACGAATGAGGAAGTACGGAGACAGTTTGAATTATCCCTTTCTCTCCGATACCCTTCAGAGAAAAGTCATTCGGATCACGAATGAACACATCAGAATAAATACTGGCATGGAGATGACCACACTCACATTCTGCATATATACAACCGGTCTGTTCAACCATTGCATAGTGATCCAGGAAGTGCCTGATCCCGAAAACACTGTTGATGCATTTCTTGAATTCATCCTGCGAAATACTCTCGGAAACAAGTTTTTTCCAACCGCCTCCGGTCATCAGAAATGCTTCTGAAAGATCGTAGGCCCCCAGATCAATCGAAGTATTCCCGGATCTGAAAAACTGATAAAAGTGTTGCCATACAATGAACGTAAAACCAAAGATGATAAATCTTTCTCCGGAATACTTCTCGAGAAACCTCTTAACTTCATCAACATTAAGAGTCATATCGTCATTCAATGCGTAAACGATATCGCGCGCTACGATCTGAAGTCCCATGATTGCTGCACCTCTGGCCGTAAACAACTGTCTGTTCCTTACAGTCTGCCTGGAATCGATAACAAGCATAGGAAGACGTTTTTTGCCCCAATGATCACTCAGGATCTTCATCATGACTTTTTGCTGGATCATTGCAGTATCCTTGTCTACAAAGATCTTCGATACCTGTTGACCCGTAGTACCCGATGAAGTCATCGTCTTAAATATTTCATCTCGAGGAATGCTTAATAACTCTATTTCCTTAAACAGTCTTACCGGGAAAAAAGGAATATCAGACGGATCTTTGACGTCATCCGCGTTAAAATCGATCGCTTTCAGAAAATTAGCATATTCCGGACATCTTTCCCTGTGGTGCAGGGTAAGTTCAACAAGCTCCTGTTTTAGAGCCTGTCTCTTCTCATCTTTGTCTAATTCATATGGAGATAACTCATAGAATCTTTCAATCATTACTTTCGTCCATTATCCTCTTTGCAATCTTCTCGGGACTCAATCCGGCTTCATCCAGTACATATGCCTGAGAACCTGCGGGATAAAATGAATCATTAAATCCGATGAATACCTGTCTTGGCGTGTTGTTAAGTGTAGCCTTATACTCGGCAACGGCACTTCCCATTCCACCGATGATATTATGCTCCTCGATCGTTACTACCAGATCGTATTCACTAAAGATCTCAGACAACCCTTCTTTATCGATCGGCTTGATCGTATGCATGTTAAATACTGAGCAGGAAGCACTAAAACTCTCGTTATCCTCAAGGATTTCAACCGCATCCAATGCCCTCGAGACCATAAGTCCCGTAGCTATAAGAGCGATCTTTTTTGAAGATGATCCGGATGAGTGCTTCTTGATGCAGACCAGTTTACCCGGTATGAACTCATAGTCCTCTTTATAGACGATCGGACAATTCAAGCCGCCACTCAGCCTGATATACATCGGTATATTATTGGAAGCAGCATATTGAGCCGTCTTGATGGCCTCCAGACTATCCGCAGGAGAAAACACCATTATATTGGGCAATGCTCTGGTAAAAGCAAGATCTTCCGTGGCCCAATGGGAAACACCTGATTTAGCGGCTACTACACCGGCAGCAGATCCGACGATCTTGATATTCAATCCGAGATGAGCAAGATGCTGTCTTACATGCTCAAGGCTTCTGACAGCAATAAAGGAAGCATACGTCGTAGCGAACACCATATCGCCATCCATTGCAAGACCGGCTGCTATACCTATCATATTCTGCTCTGCTATACCGACATTAAGAAACTTATCAGGATGCGCCGTCCTGAATCTGTCCATACCTGACAGTATTGCGAGATCTGCAGTCAACAACTTAAGATCATCATGATCATTCGCAATATCAGGCATCGCGATTGAAAAGAATGATCCTCTCTGTCCGAGTCTTGCCCAGGTCTTTATGTTAATAGGTGTTACATTTATCATGAGCGCTCTCCCAACAATTCAGCTCTGGCCACATCATATTCGGCTTGAGACAATCTATGGTGATGCCATTCGGGTTTGTTTTCAATAAATGATATTCCCTTTCCTTTTACCGTATCGGCAATGATGACATGGGGCTTTCCGGTTTCATTGTCAGCAAAAGCATTAAGAAGCGACTGAGTATCGTGACCATTACACTCGGATACGTGCCAATTGAAGCTTCGGAATTTCCCGGCAAGATCATTTAAAGCCATAACTTCTTCGGTATCACCGTCATATGAAAGATGGTTACGATCTATTATGGCAACAAGATTATCAAGATGATAATGAGATGCTGACATTATCGCTTCCCATATAGAACCCTCATTGAGTTCTCCGTCTCCCATGAGTATATATATCTGATTTCCCAGCTTCTTTTCTCGAGAACTGAGAGCCAAACCTACTCCAACCGATATAGCCATACCCAGACTTCCCCCAGAATACTCCAGCCCTATCTCCTGTCGCTGGGGATAGCCGGTAAGACGCCCGCCATCCTTCTGAAATTCCATGATCTCTTCATGAGGAATAAAACCCGCTTCAGCCAAAGCAGGAATATGCGCAAGTACGCAGTGATTCTTACTGGGTATAAATCTGTCTCTTGACGGATTCAGCGGATTCTCAACATCAAACCTCAGCACTTCTCCATATAGAACCGACATGATCTCAACACAGGACAAACTGCCGCCGAGATGTGATCCGTTATTGCCCGACGCTAATGCCATATCCATGGCATCTAATCTTATCCTCAGCGACATCTCCGTCAATCTTTGTGCATTTGATGCTGATACATCTATTGTCCTACTCGAATCGATCAAACTCTTCCTCCGTCTATTACCATGATCTGTCCTGTTATAAATGCTGCCTCATCTGAAGCAAGGTATAACGCCGCATTGGCTATCTCCAACGGGTCTCCCATTCTCTTGATGCTCATACGATCAAAAACTCTATTGATCTCTTCCTCGGATTTATAGTTTCCCATATCGGTGTCAACCAATCCGGGGGCGATCCCATTCACTCTGATATTATATCTTCCGAGTTCTCTGGCTACTGATCGGGTTATCCATATCAACGATGCTTTGCTCGATCCATAGGCCAGATAACCAGGTGACGTCTCTATTCCGCCGACGGAACACATATTGATGATGCATCCGGACTTTTGCCTCATCATGATCCTCGACACCAATTGCATCAGGAGCACCTGAGAAAAAACATTTACCTGATAAACTTCTTTCATCTTATCTATGGGAGTCATAGTCATAAGTCCACCGTATGCGACTCCGGCATTATTGATAAGCACATCTATACTCTTCTTATACCCTGTGATCTTCATGAATCCTGTCTTGATCGCTTCTTCATCGTTCAGATCAAAATAGACAGGAATAACGGAATTTCCGGATCTCGCCGAAATATCATCTGCAAACTCTTCAAATGCATTATCCTGACTCCTGGCGCATGCAAATACATCGTATCCCGCAAAAGCAAACGCCTGAACCATTGCTTTTCCGATACCTCTGTTAGAACCAGTTATTACAGCAGTCTTTTTACACTCGAGATCCATAGATATATTATAATATAGTAACAGCGAAATTCTCAAATAAAATATAGGCATATACAATATGCTCTGCAAAATTCACGTTAATACAAACAAAGAAACAGCCGCTCCCGAAGGAACGGCTGTTATCTTTCAAGTCTTATTAATCAGAATTACATTCTGTCGTGGCAAGTTCTTGCGATTACGTCGAGCTGCTGCTCCTTTGTAAGGTCGATGAACTTAACAGCATATCCGGATACACGGATAGTGAAGTTAGCGTACTCTTCCTTCTCGGGATGCTCCATAGCGTCGATGAGCTTGTCTGTACCGAATACATTTACGTTGAGGTGGTGTGCACCCTGTGCGAAGTATCCGTCCATAACGCTTACAAGGTTATTAACCTGCTCTTCCTCTGTATGTCCGATAGCACCGGGGTTGATCGTCTGTGTATTGGAGATACCGTCAAGTGCCCAAACATAAGGGATCTTAGCAACGGAGTTAAGGGAAGCAACAAGACCGTTCTTCTCTGCGCCGTATGCAGGGTTAGCACCGGGAGAAAGAGGCTCGCCTGCCTTACGTCCGTCAGGAAGTGCACCTGTCTTCTTACCGTAAACAACATTAGATGTGATAGTAAGGATAGATGTTGTAGGCTCAGCGTTTCTGTATGTGTGGTGCTTCTTAACCTTCTTGATGAATGTGTCAAGGAGCCATACACCGATCTCGTCAGCTCTGTCATCGTCGTTACCGTATCTGGGGAAATCACCCTCGATAGCGTAATCAACTACGATGCCGTTCTCGTCACGGATCGTCTTAACCTTAGCGTACTTGATAGCGGAAAGGGAGTCGATAACGTGTGAGAAACCTGCGATACCTGTAGCGAATGTACGACGTACATCTGTATCGATAAGAGCGAGCTCAGCTGCCTCATAGTAGTACTTGTCGTGCATGTACTGGATAAGGTTAAGGCAGTTAACATAAAGATCAACAAGCCAGTCGAGCATTACGTCATACTTCTTGATAACCTCATCATAATCAAGGTACTCGGATGTGATGGGAGCATAAGCAGGAGCAACCTGATTCTTCTCGAGCTCGTCAACACCACCGTTGATAGCATAGAGCAAGCACTTAGCAAGGTTAGCACGTGCGCCGAAGAACTGCATCTCCTTACCTGTCTGTGTAGCAGATACGCAGCAGCAGATGGAGTAGTCGTCACCCCAAACAGGTCTCATGATATCGTCGTTCTCGTACTGTACGGAAGATGTAACGATAGAGATATGAGCTGCATACTTTCTGAAGTTAGAAGGAAGTCTCTTGCTGTAAAGAATAGTAAGGTTAGGCTCGGGTGCGGGACCCATGTTCTCAAGAGTATGAAGGAAACGATAGTCGTTCTTTGTAACCATGGAACGTCCGTCTCCGCCGAGACCACCAACCTCGAGTGTAGCCCATACGGGGTCACCGGAGAAGAGCTCGTTGTAAGAAGGGATTCTTGCGAACTTAACCATACGAAGCTTCATTACGAAATGATCGATGAGCTCCTGAGCTTCCTTCTCTGTAAGGGAACCGTTCTTAAGGTCTCTGTCGATATAGATATCAAGGAATGTAGAAACACGTCCAACAGACATAGCTGCACCGTTCTGAGTCTTGATAGCTGCAAGGTATCCGAAGTAGAGCCACTGTACTGCTTCCTTAGCATTCTTAGCGGGAGCGGAGATGTCGTAGCCGTAGGACTGAGCCATAACCTTCATCTGCTTCAATGCCTTGATCTGCATTGCGAGCTCTTCTCTCTGACGGATAACTTCGTCGAGCATTGTGCCGTCGCCGCAGTTAGCAAGGTCTTCCTGCTTCTTCTCGATAAGGAAATCGATACCGTAAAGAGCAACTCTTCTGTAGTCACCTACGATACGTCCACGACCATATGTGTCGGGAAGTCCTGTAAGGATGTGAGAGTGACGTGCAGCCTTGATCTCAGGTGTGTAAACAGAGAAAACTGCATCGGAGTGTGTTGTGTGATATTCAGTAAAGATCTTGTGAAGCTCGGGAGAAGGTGTATATCCGTATGTCTCGCAGGACTGCTCAGCCATTCTGATACCACCGAAGGGCATGAATGCTCTCTTGAGGGGCTTATCTGTCTGAAGACCAACGATCTTCTCAAGTGTCTTATCCTCCTCACAGAGATAACCGGGAGCATGAGATGTGATCGTGGAAACGATCTCTGTGTCCATATCAAGAACACCACCCTTAGCTCTAGCCTCCTTGAAAAGCTCCTGGAGTCTGCCCCAAAGCTTGTCAGTTGCTTCTGTTGTTCCTTCAAGGAAGGACTCATCACCTACATATTCGGTATAGTTGTTCTGGATGAAGTCACGTACGTTTACTTCTTCTTTCCAGAGACGGCCCTGAAACGAACCCCACTGCTCAAAATCTTTCATAGCATTTATTTCCTTTCTGATTTAATAAGACTTTTTAAGTACTGTTAATATAGCAAAATGAAAATCATATTACAAGACCAATTTGTAATGATTCTAAAAAAGACAACAAAAAGCCAATAGTTTTATGTACGTTTTTTGACTAACCCTCGTCGCCTTCTCCGCCGTCACCTTCATCCGCGGGAGCCGTATGAATGGGACATGCTCCCCTGACTTCGGGATCAAACTGCGAACCCTCTACAAAGAAATCCGTATATACACTTCCTTCTGCCCAACAATAATCCGTAGCCTCGTATCCGGAGCTGCACACCTGTCTCTCGACTATGTCGTCCGGTCTTGCAAAGCCTACGCTCTCACAATCCCCGTGGATCCTGCTCATGACGTAATACCAGATCTCGATGGCATTACCTCTGTCGCCCGAAGGGATGACAGTCTGACGGAGCCTGTTATCGTAACCGTACCAGACTGCGGCGCAGTAGTACGGCGTATATCCGCAGAACCATTTATCGAGGTTATCATCCGTCGTACCGGTCTTACCTGCCGTTGCGATATATTCGCCGTCATCATTTGTAATGATCGAAGCATGACCCGAAGCGGTACCTACCCTGATAACGTCCTCGAGCATATCGCTCATGAGGAAACATGTCTCGGGAGAATATACATACTGGGGAGTCGGGTTGCTTTGAAGTACCACATTACCCGAGCTGTCAATGACCTGAGTATATGCATACGGAGCAGTATAGTTTCCGCCTGAAGCAAGAGTGTTATAAGCTGCACACATCTCAAGAGGAGATATTCCGTACGTGAATGCGCCGACTGCCTGTGCCGGATAAGCACCTTCATCAAGCCTGTCGATTCCCTGCTGCGCAAGATACCAAAGAGCAGTATCACCGCCGACCATATCCCAGACCTTGACGGCGATCGTATTCTTGGAATCATATACAGCCTGCCTGATCGTCATGGGACCGGCATAGTACCTGTCTGAATTAAGAGGCCACGGTCTGCTCGGATCATTGGGATCGAAATATACTTCCTCGTCATAGACGACCATCGAAGGATAGATCTTCTCAAGCTGGAGCGCGGGAGCATAGTCTATGAGCGGCTTGATCGATGAACCGGTCGCTCTATATGCATCTGTTGCCCTGTTGAGGACCAGGTTACCCGTCTTACGTCCGTATCCGCCCTGCATCGCGCAGATAGCACCTGTCTGAACGTTCATCACGACCATACCTGCCTGCGGCTTCTCGGGATAATCGGCCAGGATGGACGGATCCGTCTGGAACAGTTCCTGATTCATGAAGGCCTCATCGAGCACGGCCTGAACATCGGGTTCGAGCGTCGTATAGATATGGTAACCTCTGTTATATACGATAGTGGTAGCAAGAGAAGTAGAGATATTCCTGCTCTCCGCCAGATCATTGACTACTTCCCTTACGGCATACTCGGAGAAATAGGAATTGATCTCCGTAGCCGAAGTCGTTGTCTTTGAAACGAATACGAGCTCATAGTTGAGAGCATCCTGATATTCTTCATCCGTGATATAGCCGAGCTCGTTCATCTTGCCGAGAACGATACGCATACGTCTTAAGGCATTTCTTCTGCCGGACTCTCTTAAAGGATTATAGTAAGAGGGGCTCTTGGGAAGACCTGCAAGGAATGCGCACTCTGCAAGAGAGAGCTCGGAAGCATCCTTACCGAAATAGTTCTGCGCCGCGGCCTGTACACCGACATAGTTGTTTCCCATGGGCGCAAGATTCAGGTAGAGCTCCATGATCTCATCCTTGGAAAGCTCCTGCTCGAGAGCCATGGCTGCAAACCACTCCTGTACCTTTCGAGATGTGGAATGCTGATCCTGACCCGTGATGAGCTTTACCGTCTGCTGTGTGATCGTAGATCCGCCGTATGTAGCAGTACCGCCGTTAGCGATCGCCGAGAGAACTGCACTACCGATTCTCTTCATATCGATACCGGAATGATCGTAGAATCTCTCATCCTCGATACTGATGATCGCCTCGTCGATATATGTATCCTGTACCTTGCTGATAGGAACATAGATCCTGTCTACATTCTCGTTACCGGTAAGTCTTGAGATGACATTACCTTCTATATCGTAAACAAATGAAGTCTGAACTTCCTCGGTCTGAGTAAGATCCGAGATGGAGAGAGATTTGGTAGTCGATACATAACCGAGAAGCATGCCGGCACCGAATCCGCCGAACGCAAAAGAAGCGCAAAGCACGAGGACTATGACTATCTTGACGACATCCCCGATAAATGCGATCGTCTCGTGAAACCAACTCCTGTTGAAACCGGATCTGGTAGGCTTTCCTTTAAGAGTACTCCTGAGTTCATCCGCGAGTGCACTGTCTTCAGGTGCAACAGGCGCAGAATTACGTATAGGACCTTCTTGTTCGCCTCGCATAGATCTCTCCCTTCTTTTACTGAATTACTATTTTACCACTATTAATGCTACAATCACATTATGGATTTATATTGCGACGTAAACATAAGAGATATGGGCTCTGACGGAGAGGGCATAGGTACCCTCGAGTCCGGCAAGACCGTATTCATCCCCGGGGCGATCCCCGGCGAGTTATGTCGCATAGAGATAATAAACGAAAAGTCCAGATCCTGTGAGGGAAAGCTGAAGGAAGTGCTCTCCCCCTCCCCCGACAGAACGGGAAGATATGAGGACGATCCTCCGGGAGCAGGTCTTGCGCACTTAAGCTACGAGGCGCAGCTTCGATATAAGGAAAATAAGGTCAGGTCCTGCCTTCAAAGGCTGGGACGTCAGGATGAGGGACTGCTGAAGTCCATCGTACAGCCCACGTTTCCCTCCGAAGATATCTGGAACTACAGAGATCACATGCAGTATAAGATAAGTGACAACAAGATCTGTCTTACTGCATCTTCGTCCGATGAACTCATCCCGGCAGGAGACTCCCCCCTGGAATATAAGGTATTTAATAATATAAGGAACACTATCGAAGAAGTCTTTTCGGCAGCTCCTACCACTCTCTTCTGCGGACTGATAGTAAGAGGTTCCGAGAGGACAGAGCAGCTCCTTATAGAATTTGTAAGCGACTCGAACGCTCCTCACGAGACAGTACTTAGAGATGTTACTCAGTATATAAGAGCGACAGAACTCGAGGAGAAACTCAAGGAGAGATGTACTCCCTATATAATAAAAGGAATACTATTAAGGATAAGCAGCACTTACATAAGTAAGAGAGTCAGATCCGGCAAGAGATTCACGATCACGGGAGATGACTACTACGAAGAAAAGCTCTGCGGCTGTAATTTCAGGATCAAGGCGGGCGCATTCTTTCAGGTGAACATCCCTCAGGCGGAACACCTTTATCGATTCGCTGCAGAGGACCTCAAGGACGCGAAAGCCATCTGGGACATCTATTGCGGAACGGGCTCCATCGGTCTTTCCGTAACGAATAAGGATCAGACGCTCATAGGCATTGAGAGCGTGCAGGAAGCAGTTAACTCCGCGAGGATCAACGCGTCTTTGTCCGGAAGGGATGATGCGAAGTTCATATGTCGCCCTGCCGAGAGGATGGATCTTGATAAGAGCGATCTCCCTCACCCAGACGCCGTAATCGTAGATCCTCCGAGAAAAGGAATGGATCCCAGATTCGTTAAGAACCTGCTTTCGGTATCTCCGCAGAAGATCTCATATGTATCCTGCGATCCGGCCACGATGGCAAGAGATATAAGGACACTTACGGAGGGCGGCTACAGACTCCTGTCCGTACGTCCCGTGGATATGTTCCCGAATACGCCTCATGTCGAGACGGTGGCACTCCTGTCCAAATAATACAGATTATATCCAATAAGGAGGATCCCATGAGCATTCTTTGCATCGGAGAGATACTTATAGACTTTACGCCCGTACCCGGCATGGAGCATTCATATACGGCTAATCCCGGTGGTGCTCCCGCCAATGTCGCGGTGAGCGTCAGCAGAAACGGGATAAGATCCGGATTCCTGGGCAAGCTCGGCTACGACGATTTCGGCCGCTTTCTCAAAAAGACCATGGAGGAAAATAACGTTCAGCTCCTTTGCCCAGAATTAACGGATGAAGCTACTACTACCATGGCATTCGTATCACTCGACGAGAGCGGCGACAGGTCATTTACTTTTGCTCGAAAGCCCGGCGCAGACCTCCTGCTCGATACATCAGATGTGGAGAAAGTCAATCTTAGTAAATGGGATATCATCCATGCGGGATCCGTAAGTCAATCAGGACTCCCCGAGCGGGATGCCGTACTTCACGCGATCACTAAAGCAAAAGAACTCGGAAAGCTCATAAGTTTCGATATCAATTTCAGAGATAAGATCTGGAGCTACGAAGACTGTAAAGAACAAGTCCTGAAGATACTTCCCTACGTTGACCTTTTAAAGATCTCCGATGAAGAGACTGATTTTGTCGGCGGCAAAGACAACATCCCGAACGCCATGAAGGAATTCGGGATCTCGGCTGTAGTCCTGACACTCGGCGGTGACGGATCGGCTGTTTACTATAAAGATCAGAGCGAGATATTCCCCGCTATGAATGTTCAGGCGATAGATACCACAGGTGCCGGTGATGCATACTGGGGTGCGTTCCTCTCAAGTCTTTTAAGACAAGATGTAAAGTCCGTCTCGGATCTTACATGGGACAAGCTCACAACTGCAGCAAGATACGGCACCATATCAGGCGGATTGTGCGTACAAAAACAGGGCGGCATACCGGCACTGCCGACGATCGAAGAGATCGAGAACGAAGGCTGACTTTAAACCTCTGAACCTCCCCACTCAACTACTGTAAATCCTGTTCTCTCGACAGGTGTCGGCATCTGAAGTTGCTGTTCCTCGGGGATATATACTTCTTCATCCAAAGGAGTAAATACCATATAAACTCTGATCACCGTATCAGGCTCCGGATTGACATGAAGCTCTGCCAATTCTTCATATTCAGTTATCGGGAATGAGATCAGGTTATACTCATTACACTCCATCTTAGGAAGCCAATAAGTTATGAAATCATCTATCTCACTATAGGTAAGCCCCGATGCCTCCAGATATTCTTCGAGGAAGGTCGCGGTGTCGCATCCGCGAACACATACAGCATGCTCAAAATCATCGGGAACATCTCCCCTGCCTTCCCAATAGAGATAATCGTATTCTCTACCGGCTTCAAGATCGGTAATGACACCTCCCGGATGTGCCATTACATGCCATCCGTAATCGTCATTATACGAAGGATATGTACATGTGAATTCACCATCCAGATCCAGCGAAACATTAACTTCAGTATCTGTTTCGGGATACATATAGATTACCGGCTTTGCGACATCTTCCGGGATAAAAGCATCTTTAATATCAGATTCCTTCTCAGTCGCTGCTATGGTATATGAAAATACTGTATCTACCAAATTATAATTATCGAGGATTACAAAATAATACCTTCCAGTCTCCAATCCGTTTGGAAGATTACCATTAAAGATAACATATTCATTCTCTATATTTCCTTTTTTTGCTTCAGTTATAACCTCAGGCAGAATATAACCTTGAAATCCTATTCTGCAACGGTCATATGCTACACGATCAAAGCTTGCAATAGGAATGACATTATTCTCCTGATAGATCTTTAGTTTCATTCCACTCACTTGTGCCTCGCTGATACCGAGGTTTAGACGGCAGACTACCGTAAAATTGCTCCCACTTACAGGAGGATCATAGACAATCCTCTCCCCTCCCAATGCATTAGGATCAGAATTATCTATCGTAGAGACAACGGATTCAACACTTGCAATATAGGTGCGATTAAACATCGTTGAAAACAATAATTTAGGATGCAACAAAAACATGGAAAGACCATTGAATATTAATATCGTTATGATCAATCCAACAGCAATAGCCGAACAAAGAATAGTTTTCTTTTTCATTCTTATACCTCTGAACCTCCCCACTCAACTACTGTAAATCCTGTTCTCTCGACAGGAGTCGGCATCTGAAGCTGCTGTTCCTCGGGGATATACACTTCTTCATCCAAAGGAGTAAATACCATATAAACTCTGATCACTGTGTCAGGATCAGGCTCAACATTAAGTTCTGCTATCTCTTCGTATTCCGAGACGGGGAATGATATCAGGTTATACTCATTACACTCCATCTTAGGAAGCCAATAAGTAATGAAATCATCTATCTCACTGTAGGTAAGTCCCGATGCCTCCAGATATTCTTCGAGGAAGGAAGCAGTATCGCAACCGCGAACACAGACAGCTTGATCAAAATCGAATATCTCAGTGGTCAATCCTTCCCAATAGAGATAATCGTAATCTCTACCACCTTCAAGATCGGTTATGACTCCTCCCGGATGTGCCATTACATGCCATCCGTAATCGTCATTGTACGAAGGGTACGTGCAAGTTAATTCCCCGTTATAGTCGAGCGATACGAACGCCTCTGTATCTTCTTCTGGATACATATAGATCACGGGTTTTGCCGATACCATCTCAGAGTGAACTACTTTAGACTCGGACGCTAACGAACATATCGGATATGTAAAGACAGTATCAACTACACATAATTCATTTACTATAACAAATGTATAAAGCCCCGTATTCATTATTTCAGGAAACTGACCGGTAAATTCATAATAGCCCGAACATGATGAATGGCTTTGTAAAACAGCAACGGGAGTACTGTAAGATTCCATACCCGCCTTGAAAATATAAAGCGACATAACATGAGGATCACTTCCGGGAAGCGAATTAACACTGCATGTAACATTAATAACGGAACCCGCTACGGGAGGATCATACGTATCCCAGTCTGTATATCCCATACCCCCGCCAAAATATTTATCCACAAATTCACTTGAAGTAACCGATTCAACATCTTTTATTATCGATGTTCCCGGAATCTTCGCATGAAAAGGAACTCCGATCATCAGGCACGATAATA
This sequence comes from Ruminococcaceae bacterium KH2T8, assembly GCA_900111435.1. NCBI lineage: Bacteria > Bacillati > Bacillota > Clostridia > Eubacteriales > Oscillospiraceae > Ruminococcaceae bacterium KH2T8. Next base: position 271,325 of record FOIY01000004.1, on the reverse strand, counting down.
AGAGCATTGATCTGATAATTACAGCTAATGAAATAATAGAAACACAGGCAAATCTCATCAATTTGCGCTTATTCATAACACACCCCCAAGGTATTACCCTTGTCCAAATGTTAGCACTTGAATTTGGATAGTGAGTTTAAGATATAGTCGATTAGTTTAAGAAATGTTAAATAAAGTTAAGAGATTTTTCAGTTATCTATAAGATAAAACTAAAACTCCACGATGCGTGGGTGGTCTGACGCACAAGAATGATGGTAGGCTTGTAGCGTAAGGAGGAAGAAAACATGGACAGATATGTAACAGGAGCCGTGATCAGAAAGCTCCGCGAGAATAAGAAGATGACGCAGGAGGAGCTCGCAGATCAGCTTTTCGTAAGCAGCAAGGCGATAAGCAAATGGGAGACCGGTCAGGGATTCCCTGATATAAGTCTTATCGAGCCGCTTGCCAAGGCACTCGACATCTCGGTGATCGAACTACTGTCAGGCGAAGACATCAGGAACAGTAACCGCTCATCCAATATGCTCAAGAACAGGTTCTATGTATGCCCGGTCTGCGGAAATGTCATAAGGACGATCGGTGAATCGGTAGTCAGTTGCTGCGGCATCACACTCCCTGCTTTAGACCCTGAGGAGGCTGATGAAGAGCATGCGATCTCTTTCGAGAACATAGAAGACGAACACTATGTATCGATCGATCATCCGATGACCAAGGATCACTACATCTCGTTTATCGCGGCGGTATCAGATCACGGAGTTCAGTTCGTAAAGCTGTATCCCGAAGGAAATGCCGAGACAAGGCTCAGACGCGACCGCATAAGATACGTCTACGCGTACTGCAATCGCCACGGACTTCACAGAATACGCATATAAGAAAAGAGCACGGCTTTATCTGTCGTGCTCTTATATCTTTTTACTTAACATCTCTCTTCTCAACGATTATCGAGGATATCGTCAGCAATACTACTATGATTGCGATGAAGCTGCCGATATACGGAAGAGCCTTATCCCAGGTCGTCATTTCCCTTGATAGCACGGGAAATCCGAGAATGGAAAGTACACACAGATCATAGAGCTTAGTTCCATATGGTAACTCCGCCATAAATCGCGGACAGAATGTTATAGTAAACGGACCAAAGAGCGTAGCCAGAGGAACATATACATTGTTCGTAAATATATAGAGCGAATAAAATAATGCTATGTATGCGCAGAAACAAAAAATAAACGTCAGATAGCTTGGAATACTGAACGACTCCTTCAATATCACGATCTCTTGTCCAAAGATAAAACTGAGCACTGCTACACCCAAAAACCTGGCTACCGTAAAAATAAAGATTGTACTGCAGATCGATAAATAGTTCGCAAGGAATACTTTGCATCTGCTCTTATAGATCATGCACATATTCTCAAACACTTTGTCACTTCTTTCATCCGCAAAAAGGAACATGGAATAGACAAGTGCTACGAACAGTATGTCGGCGCTGGTAAATGATTTTAAAATATCCGCCGGCACAGGTTCTACATTAACGAAATGATATTTCAACAACTCGCCGGTCCCCGTATATTTGAGCATATAAGCTTTGGAATTCAACGTAGTTGTCATAACAAATACGGACAGATAGAGGATTATAACTATTGGCAATCTCCTGTCCCTTAAGATCCTGTACATATTAGTATTAAGCAGATGGATCACGGTCCCTACTCCTTTATCTCAATACATCTTTTCGTTTATTTATCATTGTGGTAAGCCAGGTAAACAATGCGATGTAGACTATCATCTGCATCAGCATCGAGAAAACATTTCCCGGGATTGTCCTTACGATAAAGCCTTCTTCGTCTGCAATATGCGGAATGATGTTGTTTATCATATAGTACGATGTGAATGACGTAAGCGGCATCGTCGTCTCTTTAACACCGATAGCAGCATAAAGGGTAACCTCAAACGCACACACAAAATCTCCGAACATTCCGCATGATACCAACATTCCGAGCACGGTTCCCCAGATGCGGCTCTCAGTCAACTCAGTAACAAACATAACGAATGAACATCTGCAATAAGACGTCAACAGGAGAATGGACAAGCCTTTAGCCATTGTCACCGGATCATTGATATATACGACCATACCGTTAGGAATGGAATAAATTACGAGTCCTAACACCAGTGTTGCAATGATCATCAGGGTGTTCATCATATAGGTAAAGAGAACGGCGGAAAGATTAAAACACCTGTTTTTAGACTGGAAAGGGACATTTCCGTCAAATCCGTTTATCGAAGTGTTGAAATACCATGTAGAAGCAACAACGGGAATAAAGCACAGATAAAATTCCGTGAAAGCCCACACACCGTAATAAAGACTGAACTTATCACCCTGACCATTCAAGACATAGACGTTGATGATATTACCAACGATCCAGATCGCCATGGATACCAGTGTGACGATAAGATTGCGGCTATAGCGATATGCGTAGAATCTTGCCTTGATATAGTCTGTCACTTCTTATCTCCATGTCTGGCACGCGAATCTTTCTCGGTCAGAGAAATATAATAATCTTCAAGTGACTGATGCTTTATCTCAACACCGTGTATCTCTATGCCGTTCTTGGCCATCTCAAGCACCAGGTTGCCACATTCATCAACTTTCTCGAATATTTGAATAGTCCTCTTGTCTACATTCTTATAATCCCTGATACCGAGCGACTCAAGGACAGTCGCAGCCTTGGTGGCATCATCGGGTCTTAACTCGATGAGTTGATTGCATCTCTCAAGAAGCTCTTCATGGGTAAATTCGGCGATGAGCCTTCCTTCATTTATAACTCCGTATCGTGTAGCTGTCTTAGTAAGTTCTTCAAGTATATGGCTTGAGATGATGATCGTAATGTTCTGCTCTTTGGCAAGTCTTTCGATGATCTCTCTTACTTCGATTATTCCCTGAGGATCAAGACCGTTGATCGGCTCATCCAGCAGGAGCAGATCAGGATGGCCTACAAGGGATAATGCGATACCGAGTCTCTGTTTCATTCCGAGAGAATACTTCCTGACCGGACGTTTCCCTACATTATCAAGACCGACGGTCTTGAGCAGTTCTTTTATATAAGCATCATCATTGAGTCCCAGGGCGAGAGATTTTACCTTCATATTCTGGAAAGCCGTAAGACCATTGAAGAGCCCGGGTCTTTCGATGAGTACGCCGACTCTGTCTCGAAGCTCAGCAGTCTTCCTGCCGTTCAGACCGAATATCGTATAATCACCTTCGGTAGGATTGGCCAAACCCGCGAGCATCTTAAGAAGAGTGGTCTTACCTGCTCCGTTACGACCGATAAGTCCGTATATCTCGCCTTTTTTCAATTTCAGATCGATGTGATCGACTGCCAATACATCCTTATATCGCTTAGTGATGCCGGTAGTCTGTAACAAATAATCTTCGCCCATAGATTCCCCTTCTGTCCATGACGTTTCCCTATCTTTATAATTATATCCGTTCAAAAATGGCAGTCAATCGAGAAAATTGACCTATCCTGCGAAAATATAACGCACGTTATAAGAGGATATGTAAAAAATTAAAAAGGCTCCGCGTTTGAACACAGAGCCTTTCCATAGATTATCGTCTATATATCACAATATGATCTTTCCTGACAAACCGTCCGCAAAGGGACCGGGGATTATCATTCCGTCTCTCCGGTTTCCCTGAAGGTCGATATCAAATATGATCGGCGTTTCGTCGGGATTCTCGAATCTCTGCTCGGGCTCAAATGCACATCCCAGGACATCGCTGTCGATAAGCTCGGTACAGTATGTCTTCATGATGTCATAGACATTGGTCTCCAGGAAGAACCTGCCGTCTTCTTCTCCGTACTTTACGTATACTTCATCTGTATCATTTTTGAAGTAGTCCTTCTCGTGCTTGCAGACGGTCGCGCCGTTAAAGTATGCATTACCCGCAAGCCATACCGGGAGATGTCCGAAATGGAACTGGGCAAGCCTGCCCATATCAGGTTCTCTGTCCATCATGAAATGAGAGATCCACTCATCATAGGAAGGGAATATATCGAAGTGCCCCGTACCCGCAACTTCAAAGTCGAAATCCTTGGCAGTCCTTACCTTATCGGTAACGGGATAGTGCTGGATCATTATGTTGTTATAGATCCTGTCATCACCGTGAAGGATAGTCATGAATCCGGCAACTTCGGTCCTGTGCCTGATGTGATAAGGAGTATATCTGGGCTCCCTTGTACCGTTGACCATGCTGTCTACGCCAGAGTTCAGATAAGTGATGGAACCGAGCATGAGGTTATGTACGAAAGCGATACCTTCACTCGGGATCACCGCACTTACCTTCGAGAGCATCAGGTTATTATCGATGAGAGTAGGTCCGTGGCTTACCTCGATGAATACGTCATTGCTCCACATAGCGCCCTCTGCAGGCTCAACGCCGTCAGGTCTCATGTTATCGTGAAGGATGTTCTGCGAGATCCTGGTACCCTGAGCCTCCCAGTCGCACCATACACCCATGATACAGTTATGGATATGGTTTCTCCTGATCGTCACGTCGATAGCGGCGTGGATCTTGATACCTGCCGTCTCGGCTCCTCCGAGCTGCTGCGAGTTGCACACATTATGGATATGGCAATCCTCGATAGTAGAGAATACCGCACCCATCCTACCTACGATACCCGTCTGCTCACAGTGATGGACATGGCATCTTCTTACGATATGGTGACCGATATTCTCCTTGAGCCAACCGTGATACTGACCTCTGCAGACGGCATCTCTTTCCATCTGAGTAGGGCTCTTAACGTGCTTTGTATAAAAGTACATATCGTTCTCAGGATCTTTATACTTACCAAGCGATATTCCGCAGCACTTGCTTCCCCAGATCTCACAATCCTCGATTATCCATCCCTTGCTCCAGTGAGGGCCGATCATTCCATCCTGATATGCCGCAGGCGGCGCCCATGTAGTAGCGGCCTTGTTGATATTAAATCCGCTCACGGTAATATAATCTATACCGTTCTCTTCAGGCATGAAGCAGTTTCTTCTAACGAGTATCTCGACCTTCTCGGCATTTGGATCCTTGCCCTTGAAGTTGGCATAAAATACCGTCTTTCCGTCCTTCTGCTCGCTGAACCACTTGAAAGCCGAACCTTCGGGATCCCAGGAATCTTTCGTCTTGTCACCCCTGATACACTCATCCAAAGTGACCGTCTCATACATCATCTTATCGTTAAGGAATACCGCTCCCGTGTGTCTTACCGTAGGAGCAAAATACCAGTCGCCGCATACAAATGTCGTATAGGGATTATAGTCGCCGAATATCTCATTATCGACACTTGCGGTCCACACATCTCCATCGTACCTTGTCCAGTCCTTAAGATCCTCTGCGCCTGTGATGACCGCACCCAGCGGAACCTCGGATCTATAGACGATGCGCGCATTCTCTTCGCCTTTGTTCCTGGGGATGACATGCTCCCTGTAGATACCCGAAGCTACTACGACCTCGTCACCCGGTTTTGCTATAAAAGCCGCGTCGCTTATCGTGTGAAAAGGGGCTTCCTTACTGCCGTTACCTCCCGTAAGAGCGTTGGCATCAACGTAATAGATCATGAGACGATACTCCTTTCGAACGTCATATACCCGAATTGTAGCAAAAGCTTTTTTGGCGTAATATGCCGAAATGCTATAATTTACATAATATTTATAAGGAGTCTCGGGCCATGAAGATAAAGAGGACAAATAAGTCATATAGCGATGTAATTAATCTGCCCAAAGGCGAGCACAAGCTTCCCGTAAAGCCAAACTTCTTCATGAAGAAGCTCGTCAATGTCATCGGAAGATCCGAACTCAAGAAAGTCGGCTTTTCGTATACCCGTGTCGATATGGACAGAGCCGGCGACGGACCGTGGCTCATACTCATGAACCACTCGAGCTTCATCGACTTATCGATCGCTTCCGAGATACTCTATCCGAGGCCCTATAACATCGTCTGTACGTCGGACGGCTTCATAGGCAAGGAGTGGCTCATGCGTCAGATCGGATGCATCCCGACACAGAAGTTCGTTACCGACTTAAAACTCATCGCAGATATGCAGTATGCCGCAGAGCACGGCTCGAGCATTCTCCTCTACCCCGAGGCAAGCTACTCTTTCGACGGCACGGCTACGAAACTTCCGCGAAGGATGGGCGTACTCTTCAAAAGACTCGGTATCCCCGTCGTCATGATCACGACTTACGGAGCTTTCGCGCTCGACCCGCTCTACAATAATCTTCAAAAGAGAGACGTAAAGGTCACCGCGGAGATCAAGTGTCTCTTCTCTAAGGAGGACTACAAAACGAAGTCAACGGCGGAGCTCGACGAGATACTCGATCAGGCTTTCGATTTTGACTACTTTAAGTGGCAGAAAGACAATAACGTTATAGTCGATGAACCATTCCGTGCGGACGGACTTCACAGACTGCTCTATAAGTGCCCCGCGTGCAAAGCCGAAGGAAAGACCGAAGGCAAGGGGATCACCCTCACATGCCACTCATGCGGCAAGGTCTACGAACTCGACGAGCTCGGTCAGATGAAGGCCGCAGACGGTAATACCGAGTATCCCCATATCCCCGACTGGTATAAGTGGGAAAGAGAATGCGTCAGGGAAGAAGTCGTAAACGGCTCCTATTCTCTCGATGCCGATGTCGAGATAGGCATGATCGTGGATTTTAAATCCGTATATATGGTCGGCACGGGAAAGCTTCATCACGACGGTAACGGCTTTACCCTCAAAGGATGCAACGGTCAGCTCGATTATTCGCAGGGACCGCTCACCTGCTACAGCCTCTATGCGGACTATTACTGGTACGAGATCGGCGATATCATCTGCATAGGTGACAAGGACTGCCTATACTACTGCTTTGTAAAGCCGGGCGTTAATGTAGCCAAGGCGAGGATCGCGACCGAGGAGATCTATAAATACACGAGAGAGACCCGTAAGACGCAGAAGTCATAATGTGGTATAGTATTGGAGCATTTCCTACTAACGAAGTGGAGTATTTATGATCTGTAATAATATACTGGAGGCAGTCGGCAATACGCCGGTCATCCGCCTCAATCACATGACGGGACCCGACGACGCCGAGGTCCTCGTAAAGTACGAAGGTCTTAATATCGGCGGTTCTGTTAAGACAAGGACTGCTCTTCGCATGATCGAAGCGGCAGAGAAGGAAGGTAAGCTCAAACCCGGTTCGGTTATCGTTGAGCCCACGAGCGGCAATCAGGGCATCGGTCTCTCACTCGTAGGCGCAGTCAAAGGCTACAAGGTAGTTATCATCATGCCTGATTCGGTAAGTGCCGAAAGACGTCTTCTCATCCGCCAGTACGGCGCTGAACTCAAGCTCATCCACGACAACGATAATATCGGTGAATGCATCGACAGATGTATCGAAGAGGCAAAGAGGATGGCAGCTGAAGACCCCAATGTCTTCATGCCTGATCAGTTCTCCAATCCCGAGAACATCTGCGCACATACGAACGGCACTGCACTTGAGATCTTAGAGCAGATCGACGGTCCTATCGACGGCTTCTGCTCAGGCATCGGAACGGGCGGTACCATCACGGGTATCGGCAAGGTCCTGAAAGAAAAGAATCCCGATATGCTCATCTGGGCAGCCGAGCCCGAGCATGCGGCAATATTATCCGGAGGCTCCATCGGCTCTCATCTTCAGATGGGTATCGGCGACGGACTCATCCCTCCGATCTTAGACAGAGACATAATCTCCGGCATCGAGATCGTGACGGACGATGAAGCCATCAGCACCACATTGGATCTCGGAAAGAAAGAAGGTATCCTCTGCGGTATCTCGAGCGGCACCAATGTTTGCGTTGCGCTTCGTATGGCAAAGCTCCTCGGCAAAGGCAAACGCGTAGTGACGATCCTCCCCGACACGGGCGAGAGATATTTCAGCACCGAACTTTTTGAAAGATAACATCAAACACCTCCCGAAACTACGGGAGGTGTTCTTGATTACAGACTATACTGGCGTTCTATCCTTTCCTCGGGACGACGATCTACAAGGTAGAGGAATATAAGGAAGACCCACTCGAGAGGCTTCATGAGGAAGTAGACTATATCGGCTCTTCTCTCATTTGTTATGAGCCTTGATAAAGGATATCCGTGGGTATCGTAGAAGTGACGTATCTTCCTGTGAAATACAGGGTGCCTTTCCTGAATTACGTCTTCGAAAGCATTGGCGATACACAGCTGGCGGTTCACAACGATGATCGCGCCTCTTCTCCTTCCGAGCCTTGTGGGCTTTACGATCTTCTTATGACCTCCTGCCGCAACGGTACAGAGATAGTGTCCGTCGTACTCCAAAGGCGGAGGCGGTATCTGCTGCGAGAATGTCCAGTCCGCGGTATCGGTAAACATCTTTATCGGAGCATCCAGACCCTGACCTGTCAGAACGAATATTATCTCCAGTACCGCTACGATAAAGAACAGGCACATAAGTACCGGCAAGGCATACTGCGAGATGCTCGAAAGCTTCGTATAAAACCTGTAAAGTCCCTTCCTCGCCTTGAGCTCTTCTTCCCTCGTTTTGTAGTATTCGATCTGCTCGCGTAAGTGGCGTACGACAACTCTTACTGACAGCAACAGTACATTAAAGTGGTACACCATAAAGAAGATACTGAAAGGATTCATTATGGCGTTTTTTAAGAGCTGCAGAGCAACGGCAAGACTCATCACGTTAAGGATGAGCACTCCGGAAACACAGAGAGCGGACAACAAAGGCGGAAGCTTATCTCCTTTAGAGAACAACAACGTAAGATATCCTGCAATACCGGGCAGCAGGATCAGCATAAAGGCAAACGTATACTTTGAAGATAACGGATAATGGTACTGGCCTACGTAGATCGCCTTGTCCCAATCACCGCTCAGATCGAACATCACGATCATCAGGAGCAAGTAAAGGAAAGCTCCGAGAACAAAGGTCAGTAGCGATATGGTCTTCTCGAACTTTGGCTTCTTAGCAATGCAGTTGTATATATTCCAGATGGTAAGTGTACCCGGGGCGAGCAACGCGATAATGACAAAAAGAAAAGTATATACCTCAGACATCGGTGAACCTCCATTTCGAAGACATGGTATCACCTTATCACTCGAAAGGCAATATATTTTTATTGTTTTTCAATATTAATTTATCGTTCATCTGGATTCCCGAAACATCAAGGTCCGAAAAGAAGCCATAGAAAAGGCGACCCTTGTGAGGTCGCCTCGTATCATTTACTGATCTAAAGGAGTGCCGGTCCTGTGCTGATCCCCGATGAAGTCTTCCGGGGACTTTCGATTATAGGGAGTCGACGTCAGGTTCATCTTTCGATACTGAAGCATCGCTTCCACTTCGGTACCGCCGTGGACCGCTCTGTACTTATCGACAAAATCCTTCTCGTCCTTACTCATAAGTCTTATCAGCCGAGCACTCTGTCGACGGGATCAAAGCCTGCTGTCTTCTTAAACTTCATATTACACTCAAACTGTGAGAGCGCGTCCGAAGGATCTACCATCGCAAGGTTCAAGGACATGAGCTTTTCTCTCGTGAACTTAACGGACAGGAGGGTCAACTCTTCCTCATAACCCGTAGCGGTATTAAGGATATTATCTACCGCATGAACGATCACCGTATCAACGGGAAGGAGCGCGAAAGCATCCCTTGCGATCCTAATTGTCGTACTGCTCACATAATCCTGCATAAGATCGAAATAAGCCGTCTTGGAAAGCTCCTTCTCGGAGATCTCACCGTTAGCCTTTAAAGACATCTCGATCTTGGGTACTACGTCGTCGGACTTGACTGCGAACTCGATCTCGAGAAGATCCGCTCTGTCCGTACCCACCTGGAAATTACTTCCGAATTCGAGAAGATCATCGAAAGGCTTCACTTCGTCAATGATCGCGAAGTAGCTGTCGATATCACCCGCAAGGACTTCATCGGAGAATTCCTTGAGCTCAAGCCATGCCTTATATTCTTCACTTCCCTTTACGATATTAGTGGGCACCTCTCCCTTGTTAAGAGCCTGCCAGTCTATCATTCCGTCACTTTGCTTATGGACGGACTTGATGCTCATGACATATGCCTCATATTCTTCTACCTGCTGCTTATTAGCCGCGATCTGAGCCTCATCGGGACCGGACTTCTTCGATGCTGCTGCACTGTCTGAAGCCTTGGCGCTCTTACCCTTGGAGTTCTTGTCATCCTTGCCCGTGATCTTGTCCTTAAGGCCACCCGCGAGCTTCTTTACATTGGTCTGCTTTGTATAATAGACACCTGTTCCGGGGATACCGAGAGTCGTCGTCGCCCGACCCGAAGTACTGATGCTCTGCCTTATGCCCTTCTTACCGAAACTGGCACTGACACCCGACTTACTGAGATTAAGTCTTACACCCGGAAGGATCGAAATACTCTTCCTGAAATTAAGTCCCATATCGACCTCCGTAAAAGTTTATTTACTACATTGTACTACATTTGTTTACACATAATATTTGTTATTTACAAATTATCACGATAAAATTTCAGTATAAAAACCCCCGAAGGAGAAGGCTTATGAACGGCAACAAGAAGATCTACATATCCAAGGAGATGCTTCGAGATTATGCCTCCATGAGCAAGAGCTGGAACGACATCACGGTACGTCCCTATAGTCACGTTTCCCCTGATGATATCGAGTGTTACGAATACTATCGCATGGAACTCGAGGATATGGAGGAAGTCCTCAGCAAGTGCAGGGAGCTTCATCTTACTGCGATCTCATTCTTCCTTAACTGGTGGGAACCGCTGATCGTTCAGCTCTACGATTATCTCTGCTTATCCGACCTTTTCGGTCCCACTCCTGCGAGCATCAAGAATACAAGGCTTACCTGGCTTCCGGTCTCCGATAACGATCTTCTCATGTGGATAATCCGAAAGATCTATCTGATGTATGAGGACTTTACATTGAGCGACATGCAGATCGACCTCAATGAATACCTTCAGATAGATCAGATCCTCCTTCAGATCAAGTGGCACTGGGAGGCCGCAGAAAATGAAGAAGTCCTTCCCGGCCGTTACATCGATGCCATAAAGCATGACTTTATCAAAGAACTCGATAACGACATGATCTTAAGAGATCTGGATCCCGTAACACGTGCGGCATTCAAGACTTTCACTGACGAGCTCGCGGAGAAGGGCGATTTCGACGCGTTGAGGATCAAGGGTTACGCCTGCTACGGCGGTTCGAGCGTCTATGAATGCAACTGGCAGACAGCCGCTGATTGCATGGAGAGGCTCTGGAAAGAAGGAAGCTTCGGATATGCGGCCAATACCCTTGGATACATCTACTATTACGGCCGTCTCTCAGACGGTGTCCCCGATTACGAGAAAGCTTTCTATTATTATTCGGTAGCTTCGACATTCGGCGTTACCGAATCAAAATACAAACTCGCCGACATGTTCCTCAAAGGACAGTTCGTCAAGAAGAATACGATGCTCGCCGCAGGCATGATCGAGAAACTCTACGGTGAATACAGATATCGTTTCGAGCAGGGTGAGTTTGACGGTGAGTTCGCTGATGTAGCTCTTCGAATGGGTAATATCCAGCTCGAAGAATTAAACCCGATCTCTGCCGATCTTATGAAGTTTCGAGCATACAGGTTCTATCTTCAGGCAGAGTTCGCCCTCACGTTAAGGATGCAGGAAAACAGCTTCTTCGGCGATGAGACCGTCAAGAAAAAGCTGCGCACCAAGATGGCGGAACTGTCTCCCGACATCCCTCATGCGAGAAAGACATACAAAGACACCGCTCCTACTCAGTTGTTCGAATTCATCGGAAGCCACGCTTATTGTCTTTACGAGTTGAAGATCAAGCATCTCAAGAACGATCGCGTCAAAGTGACCGTTACCCGTTCTTCCCGTTACGACGAGCGCGACAGCGGTATGACCCTCGTATGCTATCCGTATTTTGACTGTTGTGACCTTACGGACAGCATATCCTTCATCGCATCTTCCGTAATGATATGTGAGTATCCGGAAAGTTCAGGCGGAACCCTGATCTTCGATACCATAAGTACGACTGAAAATAAGAACAGACCCGATTCAATAACATTTTTATGTAACGGAAGGTCGGTCGCGGTCATCGGGGCTGCTTCATACGAAATCAAAAGACCGCGTACCTAGGTCCAATTATGAATGTAGATATTCGAGAACTGTGGATCTACGTGACCACGGTAAGGAAAGCTAATCTCCAAAAAGTTTCGAAGAGCATCGAACTCAGTTCGTCCACTTTATCGCGAGATCTTTCTCATCTGAGCTCAAGACTCGAGTTCGATCTTTACAGGAAAGACAAAAAGAGCTTTATCTCCACTGAAAAAGGATTGCTCTTCTACGATCTTGCAAGGCTCCTGATCGTCATATTAAAGAGGATGGAGAGCCTTTCGGACAGCGGCGGTATATCGATAGGACTTTCGCGCGAAAAGTATTCGGTCCCGTTAACCGATGCACTGCAGACGTTTATCGAGCAAAAGCCTGATCTGCGCACGGAAATACACTACGGAAACAGAAGGGATCTGAGAAACGCTCTCATGAACGAAATGATAGATTTTATGGTGTGCGCCGATTACGAATATACAGACGATTCCTTTGATACCATAAGTCTGGACATTGATTACCATGTCGCAGTTCCGGCCGGACACCCGTTCGCATCGAAGGCGTATATATCACATTATGAGCTTCAGCATACATCACTTGTTTATCCCGTCGAGCTCAGCGATATCTGCGAGGATCTCTTCGGTGATACGTTAAACTATTCGGTAGTTACGAACAGCCTCCTGTTATCACTCGCGATGACGGCTAACGGACGGGGATGTTCTATAGTTCCCGATACCCTTTCCTCCGCATTTAAGAGCGATCGCATTACCATTGTTCCTCTCTACCCGAAAGTAACGGAACATATCGTGATCGTGGCCAGAAAGAATATCCGACCGAACTCTCCTGCTTATGAGTTTTGGCAATTGCTGAACAAACTGGTCAAGCCTGCTGAATGAGACCGAGACTTACCATTGCATTGTAGATCCCGTTATCGTGAATAGACGTCGTGACGAGATCCGCGTTCGACCTGGCGATCTCAGCTCCGTTCCCCATGGCAACTGCCGTTCCTGCCGCCCTGAACATATCAAGATCGTTCACGCTGTCACCGAATGCAACAGATTCAGCGGGATCTGCTCCTATGAGCTCGCAAGCATGGATCAGTCCGGTACCTTTGTTATAGCCTTTAGGTACCATCTCGACGATCGCCGAATTATGGATGATCATATCGTAATAGTCAGAGAGAAGATCGAAGCATTCCCTGGTCTCACATCCGTCCGTTGCACACGAGAGCTTATTGATATCCCACTTACCTCTCATCTCATCGATGGGAAGGCGCCTGTCCTTGAGTTCGGAGAAGAGCTTGCGGCCATAGGGATCATCCTTGAACTCACGCTCTTCGATATATAGGTATTCCTTGCCCTCGAGTATGGGGCGAAATCCGAATCTCCTTACAGTATCTATCGTATATTCCACGATATCAGTCGGGATCGACCTGGAGAATATCTCCTTGCCCTGATACTCGATCATGGTCCCGCAGGCAGATACGATACCGTCAAATCCTATCCCGAGAAGATCGGGGTTCGTAATGTATCCCCTTGACCTGCCGCTGCAGATAAAGGTCTTGTGTCCGTTCTCTCTTGCTTTCCTTATCGCTTCGAATGTACTCTCGGGAATATTATTATGTCTGTCCCAAAGTGTTCCGTCTATATCAAAGAACAGTGCTCTCATCTGTAATAAACCGCCTGCTCCTTGTGAATTCTCTCTTCTTCGGGAAAGCCCATCTCGCGCCATTCACCGTCACTTAAAAAGTAATCTTCCCTGTTATCTATCCTGATACCGATATCACAAGCGACAAGCTCGGAGATGAAGCCGGCATTTGAAACATAAGATAAGACCACGCCTCTTTTGTGAGAGCCGATCGATACGGTCAGATCCGACTTGACTGCACAGGATCCTTCGCCCGTATCTCCGTTTAAGCCGCTGTTGATATCCGCGCTGACAACGTAGCAGCTTTGGCCCGCAGTATTTATCTCTTCGATCACATCCTTATATACGCCTCTGACATCACCTTTAGTTCCTGTCCCGAGAAGACAGTCTACGATAGAGTCGTACTGCTCAAAGATCCCTTCGCCCTTCCTAAACGGCAGGATCTTTACCGATCTTACGACAGCTTCGTTCATGTAATAAGTGCTGTCGGGAGAATAGTGATCAGTTACGGTGACGATATCGGGGATATTTCCGCTGTCTGCCATTATCGATGCGAGGGCAAAGCCGTCCCCGCCGTTATTGCCGCTTCCGACTACGATCACGGTCTTTCCCTTAAGATCAGATAGGTCGAATATTCCCTGTGCCGCGCGGCGCATCAGTTCGAGCGAAGGAATGCCGCCGTTTATCGCGGCGGCATCACTGTTTCTCATATTCTCTACCGATATGACATCAACCATTGATGAACTCCTCGGATACCGGCAATGTACCTGCCGCGATCTTTACCAGAGCATCCTCGATAGGCATCGCTTTGCCAAAGAGGTATCCCTGAAGTCTCTCACAGCCGATCTGCTTCAGATATTCGGCTTCTTCGAGTGTCTCAACACCCTCCGTGAGCGTATGCATTCCGAGGTCATTCGCCATCTGGACTACATTCTTGAGTACTGCCTTTGACTTTTCCTTATTTGTCTTAAAGCTCGAAAGGAATACCATATCTATCTTCATGACATCGAACTCAAAGTCCTTCAGTACATTGAGCGACGAGTACCCGGAACCGAAGTCATCGAGCCAGAGCGGATATCCGAGATTCCTTAATCTGTCGAGGTCATCCTGAAGAGTATTGATATATTCGGACAAAGCACTCTCCGTAACCTCTACATGAAGCATATTCCTCGGAATATTGTATTGCTGTGCACAACTCTCGATGAGATCTACTACATCGGTAAGCTCGAAGTCGAGCCTTGAGAAGTTGATCGAAACGGGAACTGCAGGCTTCTTGGTATCGATGAGTCTTCTTAAATCTCTGCAGACATTATCGATAACGATCATATCGACCTTATGTACCTGTCTGTATTCCTCAAGGATCGGGATAAAGAGTCCCGGAGACAGGAAGCCGTACGTCGGATCCTCCCACTTAACGAGAGCCTCGTATCCGCAGAGCTTTCTGTTCTTTGCCCATACTACGGGCTGATAGTAGACCTTGATATGACCGTTATCGAGTGCATGGTCAACGTTATTAACGATATACTGCTTCATGCTGAATTCGTCGCTGAGCTTGTTATCGTATTCGCAATAATCCTGATCGAACTTCTTCTTGATACTCTCGCAGGCATAACGGGCATTGTCACAGGCAACATGAGGATCGCATCCCGCGTCGTGAGGAACGAATCCGCCTGTCTTGAGTCCGAGCTGAAGATCGGAATCGAAATCATATACCAGAGCTCTCAATGATTCGAGCTTTTCCTTATGTCCTTTTCTGTCTGCGAGGATAACAAAATGATCGTCACCCTGTCTTGCGATAAGTGCATCGGGGAACGCCTCTGCCATCGCTCCCGCTATCTTTGTAAGGAATGCATTACCGGATTCAAATCCGTACTTCTCGTTGACTGCCTTAAAGTTCTCGATATCGAGGAAAAGGAAGATCTTGGATCCGGGATTGACGCCCTTTTCGAGCAGGATCTCGGCAGCTCTCTTCCTGAAGAAGTTCATGTTCGCAAGTCCCGTCATCTCATCGATCATGGCTGCTCTTCTGATCTGAGCCGTAACCGTATCAACGCTCTCGTCCTTTTCAGCCTCGACCTTCTTCTGATGATAATTACTTATGCTCGTTACGAGAACCGTGATCCAAAGGATAAAGAAATTGATCCTCGTCGCGAAAGAAGGCCGTCCGAACTGGCTCATCATGAGATACATCGCAAGGAACGATACCGAGAGCACACAGAACGAAGTAATGGGCTTCCAGACGAGAAGACAGACAACAAACAGTTCCATGGCGATAAATGTCAGGATCTGCTCACCGTTCCCGTAATCCGAATATGATATGAATATACCGAATAGTGTGCAGACAATACAGAAGAGCCACAATGTCAGCGAGTGACTGCCCTTGCCGTGCTTGATCTTACCGTGTATATATCTGTCTGCATAGATAAGGGCACCGCAGCCCGATGCGAAAAGAGCGACATAAGCTATGAAATGCGTAAGGATCCACTGTTCTCCTCTGGCAAATACAGTATCGAACATGAGCCTGTAGGCCAGATTTATGATCATCCAACCTTCGAGGATGATAATGATCACGGACATGTAGATACTTGCCCGCGCATTGCTCTCCTCAAAATAATGGTTAACATATTCGCTGGACTCATCAAGTCCCAGCCAACGTTTGATCTTATCTTTCATTTCACCCGTGTCGATTATTCGCTAGCTTGTCTTTCGTCCCACAGTATGACTTCGCCTGTAGCACATGCGCGAGTCTTCTTCATATCAATTATACGCTGATTGGATGATCCGCGGTACCTAAGACACAAATTCTTTAAAGATAATTCAAATCTTCCGTCGACCATTACATCGATCAGATCGAGTATATCTGAAGTGAATTCGCAGTTCGGGTGAACTCCGGGGACTGTAAGCTCGTCATGATAGCGATAACCGGTAAAGACCCAGAGGTCCTTATTCGGGAATAATCTCTTGTATTCTTGAAGGAACGGAAGGAGCACCTCCTGATTTTCGGGCTCGAAAGGCTCTCCCCCCAAAACAGTAAGCCCCCTTATGTAAGAGGGCTTAAGCAGTTCGAATATCTCTTTTTGCGTGTCCTCGGTGAATTCGTTGCCGTAGCAGAAGTTCCAGGTCTCAGGCTGGAAACATCCTTCACAGCGGTTTCTGCATCCCGATACGAACAGGCTCACTCTGACACCGATACCATCGGCAATATCACATTCCTTGATCGCACAGTAATACATTCGAATCCTCCGTCTTTATGGAAGATCAAAGGTGAAGTACGCGCTCTTTGATCTCCTGTGTACGGCCCTGATTCCAGAACTGAGTACCGATGTAGCCGCATGTTCTTCTGGCTACATTGAGCTTGTTCTCGTCATCGTTGCCGCAGTTGGGGCATACCCAAGTAAGTTTGTTGTCTCTTTCTTCGATCTTGATCTCACCGTCAAAGCCGCATACCTGGCAGTAGTCGGACTTTGTGTTGAGCTCAGCATACATGATGTTGTCGTAGATATACTTCATGACATCCATGACTGCATCGATATTGTTCTGCATGTCGGGAACCTCGATGTAGCTGATGGCGCCGCCGGGAGAAAGTCTCTGGAACTTGGACTCCAGTGCGAGCTTCTTGAATGCATCGATCTTCTCGGTTACATGAACATGGTAGCTGTTTGTGATGTAGTTCTTGTCCGTAACGCCCTTGATGACGCCGAATCTTCTCTGAAGGCACTTAGCGAACTTATATGTCGTGGACTCGAGAGGTGTGCCGTAGATGGAATAGTCGATATTCTCTTCAGCCTTCCACTTAGCACATGCATCGTTCAATGTCTGCATGACCCTGAGACCGAACTCTTCACCTTCTGCCTCGGTAAGCTTCTTGCCCGTTACCTCGTATACGCACTCCCAAAGACCTGCATAGCCAAGTGAGATAGTGGAATATCCGCCGTAGAGGAGCTTTGTGATAGGCTCACCCTTCTTAAGTCTTGCAAGAGCACCATACTGCCAGAGGATGGGAGCCGCATCGGAAAGAGTACCTGCAAGTCTGTCGTGACGGCAACGGAGTGCCTTGTGGCAGAGCTCGAGTCTTTCTTCGAGAACCTTCCAGAACTTCTCCTCGTTTCTTGTCTCGCTGCATGCGGTACAAGCAACATCAACAAGGTTAAGGGTTACGACACCCTGGTTAAATCTTCCGTAGTACTTAGGCTGGCCGTTCTCGTCAACGTAAGTAGTAAGGAAAGATCTGCAACCCATGCATGTGTAGCAGTTGCCGTTGCCGTTCTTATCGACCTTGAGCTGGAGCATTACCTTCTCGGAGATATAGTCGGGAACCATTCTCTTTGCGGTACATCTTGCTGCGAGTCTCGTAAGGTGATAGTAAGGAGAATCCTCATGGATATTATCTTCCTCGAGAACATAGATGAGCTTGGGGAACGCGGGTGTTACATATACACCGGACTCGTTCTTTACGCCCTGGATCCTCTGTGTGAGGACTTCCTCTATGATCATGGCAAGATCCTTCTTGAGCTGAGGATCCTTTGCCTCGTTAAGATACATGAATACGGTTACGAAAGGAGCCTGACCATTTGTAGTAAGGAGCGTAACTACCTGATACTGGATAGTCTGTACGCCTCTTGAGATCTCTTCGCGAAGTCTCTTCTCAACGAGAGCATCCTTCTGCTCATCGGAAAGAGTAGCGCCGATCTCCTCAGTCTCCTGGTCAACGAGCTTCCTGATCTTCTCTCTCGATACCTGTACGAAAGGTGCAAGATGAGTAAGAGAGATGGACTGACCGCCGTACTGGTTGGAAGCAACCTGAGCGATGATCTGTGTTGCGATATTACAAGCCGTGGAGAAGCTGTGGGGCTTCTCGATCATGGTACCTGAGATAACGGTACCGTTCTGAAGCATATCCTCGAGATTTACGAGGTCGCAGTTATGCATATGCTGAGCAAAATAGTCAGAATCGTGGAAGTGGATGATGCCCTGATTGTGAGCATCTACGATATCCTGAGGAAGAAGGAGTCTCTGAGTGATATCCTTACTTACCTCACCTGCCATATAGTCACGCTGAACGCTGTTGACGGTGGGGTTCTTGTTGGAGTTCTCCTGCTTGAGCTCCTCGTTATTGCACTCGATAAGAGTAAGGATGCTGTCATCTGTCGTATTGGAACGACGAACAAGGCTCCTTGTATAACGATATGTGATGTAGAGCTTTGCTACCTCATAAGCACCGTGAGCCATGATCTGCTTCTCAACGAGGTCCTGGATCTCCTCGACAGAAAGAGCACGCGTAACCTTCTCGCACTGCTTCTGAACGGAGTCAGCGATACGCATGATCTGAGTGGGAGTCATCCTCTCGCTTTCCTTGGCTGCATTGTTAGCCTTTGTGACAGCGTTTACGATCTTTGTAATGTCAAAATCAACCTCTGTCTTGTTCCTCTTGATGATCTTCATTTTTCACACCTTGCCCCTCGTGTTTTTTATGAAACTACTCGTCTATTGTAACAATGTTACACACCCTTGTGTGTTACAATTTTCAAATTTCTCTGATTACCGATAGCTTCTACATTCTATCTATATCTAGTGGTGAAGTCAACGACAAAACACTATATATTGTGTTACAATCGCATGTCTACCTCTAAAGCCCTGATATATGGGCGTTTGCGGACACCCCGCTCTCGAGGTATCCCGGACAAACTAAAAGGCCGGGAACTGACCCGACCTTTCGAAGTTTCTTTTCAGTCGTTTTCAGGTGTCATTCCTGATAGTCATACGGTATCTTTGCGAAGTACATATCCGCGAACTTCGCATCTTCCTTTACGATGAATTCCATCGTCCTGACTTCCTTCATGTAAGGCTTGATCTTGTCGGCCATTCCCTGGAAGAGATCCTTGGCTCCCGCCTTGGGACAATCGACTACGCATGCATAGCCTCTCTTGTTGCCTTCCTTGATAGTGGCGATAAATCCGAGCGCCTTTATATCGGGTGAAGACTCCGCATACTCAACGAGAGCCTTTCTGATCTTGTCCGTCTCATCATTCTTTGGAGGAACACCGACTGCGACTCTGGGCTTGGGAGCATTGGGGTCGCTCTCGACGTTTCTCACGAGACCCGCGATGCTGTCGACGATCTGCCTCGGGATATTGATCGCAACGGGTCCTGAGGGATTAAGAACGAAATCGGGTCCGTCCTTGGATGTGAGCTTCGCTAGCTCCTTAAAAGGAAGAAGTGCCACTGAAGGCTTTCCCTTCTCCATGAGTTCCTTCCATGTCGCGAGCGCCGCGATATCCGAGAAGATGGGAACGATCGGGAGCTTGTCGTCGGGATTCTTCTTTATGGTGATGAGCTTGATGATCGGCTTTTCGCCGTCAGGTGAAGGCTGAGCCGGATGTATCGGAACGATGAATCGGCCTTCCGCGAAGGACTTGATCACGTTGCGCATGAACTCCTTATCCTTCATGTAGTTCGGATACTCGAGAGAGAGACCGAGAAGGAAAGGGTTCTCGACAGGTGCCTTGGAATCCTCCTGCTGTACGGGCGGCTTTACGTTAGTTACTACGGAGTAATAAGGAACTGCCTCCTCGGGTACGGCATCCGCCGCGATCTCTTCGGCAAAATTAACCGAGAGACGTACGATCTTGCCCTTTGTCATATCGATATTCTCGGGCTCTTCGTCACTTCCGGACTCTACATCCGTGATCTTAGCCTCAAGTACCGTTCCCTTGGGATGATATACATAGACTGTATCATCAGTCTTCAGGTCGCCGTGAAGCGTACCCTTGAGCTTAAATGTCTCGCCGTCACGCTCGGAAGCAGTGACCATGAGGAAAGATCTTCTTACGACCTTCTTCTCATCCTTAGCCGAAAGATCCTTGAGCTGCTCTGTCATCCTGGCAACACGCTCTGCTTCGTTCTTTCTGGCCTGCTCCTTTTCCTGAGCCTGCTCGAGATCAGTCTCTTCGATGGCTGACATTATGAGCGCATCGAGATCGTCTCCCTGAAGCATATTGTTATCTTTATTATTGTCTTTATCGTTATTCTTCTTTCCGAACAATCCCATTATCCTGTCCTCGTTTCAGTTGATAGCCATACGATTATAGCATTAAACACCGTCTGACAGATAGTCAATTGCTTCGAGATATCCGTTTACGCCTTTTCCGATGATCCTTTTGGAAGCAAAGAGCGCAACAAAGGATCTCTGTCTGAAATCCTCTCTCTCATCCATCTTGGAGATATGAATCTCGACTGTCTTGATCTGAACGGCCTTGAGCGCATCGAGGAGCGCTACTGAAGTATGTGTATACGCACCGGGATTTATGACGATGCCGTCGACCTTATCAAAATATGCCTGCTGGATCATGTCGACAAGATCGCCTTCATGGTTGCTCTGCTTGCACTCGACCTCGATCCCCTTCCCGGCGCAGTGGTTCTCGATCATCCCGACAAGATCCTTATATGTGGTCTTTCCGTAGATCTCGGGCTCCCTGATGCCGAGCATGTTAAGGTTAGGTCCGTTTAAGACAAGTATCTTCATATGATCCCCTCGTTTCTCAATATATCTTCCGCTTCGTCGAGGAAATCGTACTTTGATTCCTTCGCGCCGATCGTAAGCCTGACGTCAGACCAGGATTCGTAGTTTTCCCTGCGCTGCTCATAGAGCTTCTCTACTCCCTCTCTTGCACTCAAAGGACGATCCTTATGATCAAGGGACTCGAGCGGTCTTTCTACATATACGATCCTCGAATTACACTTAAGGTAATACTTATTGATATCTCTTGTTACTACTCCGCCGCCGCAGGAAATTATCCTGCCGCTGCCGGGAAGTATCTTCTTTATTATCTCCGTCTCCTTCTGCCTGAAAGCATCCTCGCCTTCAGCCTCGATGGTCTCAGAAGGCTTTACTCCGTACTCGGCGATATATGCTTCGTCGAGATCCGTGAACTCTCTTCCCGTGATACGCGCGATGTGCTTACCAAGCGAGGTCTTTCCGCATCCGGGCATACCGATAAATGCAATATTCTTCATCCTGCCCGTAAGGATATCCGTGATCTCATCTATTACTTTCGAGCTCTCGGGAGTTACTTCGAATGTCTTCTCACCCTTAAAGAAACAGGATGCCTTATATGCCTGTGCAACGAGCATCGAAAGTCCGCCTGCCGTCTTGAGCCCCAAAGACTCTGCCTCTTCCATGAGCCTTGTAACGGAAGGATTATAGATCAGATCCGCATATGCCTCGCAGGAATTAAACTTCGAAAGCTCGAGCGCCTTGCCGTCGACTTCGGGGTACATTCCCACGGGAGTACAGTTGACGATCAGGGATACGTCCGCGCACTTCTCGTAAACGTTATCGTAATCGATCTCGCCTGTTCTGCTGCAGAATGAGACTTCGGCTCCCATCCTGTTAAGTGCATAGGATACTGCCGCGGAAGCTCCGCCCGTTCCGAGGATCAGGCACTTCTTTCCCTTGGGATCGATGTCATTTCTCGAAAGCATATATTCAAAACCGAATATATCCGTGTTATATCCGTAAGTCTTTCCATCCGGCGCAAATACTACCGTATTGACCGCACCTATCGCCGCTGCCTCATCGGACATGACGTCACATCTTTTTGCAGCTTCCTTCTTGTAAGGGATGGTAACGTTAAATCCGCCGTATACTTTATCGGCAAAGAGCTTATCGAGCTCCTCGGGCTCACGCTCGATGATGCCGTATGTATATTCATCCGTAAGGAGATGGTGGATCATGGGAGAGTATGTGTGGGGAAGCTTTTGTCCCAGTACTCCGAACAGGGGCTTATCCTCGTGAGATCTTGTAACCTCGAAGATCTTCGTATAAAGGTCCCTGATATAAGGTCGCGATTCGGCACCTGCCAGTCTCTCGAGAGAGTCGAGCTTAGATGCTTCCCTGTCCCTGTCGTAGACGGGCTTACCTATGATCCTCTTATATTCGCCGATACGTCTTGCGACATCGATCCTCTTCTCGATGGCATCAAGGAGGATCCTGTCAGCCTCGTCTATCTCATGTCTTAATTCGTCTAAGGCCATCAGCCGTTCCTCTCTTCCGCCAGGATCGCGTCGTATATCGCGATAGCCGTTGCAGCTTCGATGACAGGCACCGCTCTCGGAACGATACAGGGATCATGCCTTCCTTCGATGCTTATCTTCGTATTAGTCTTCTCTTTGATATCTACGGTATCCTGCTCTCTTCCGATGGAAGGCGTGGGCTTTAAACAGCAATCGAATACTACGGGTGCTGCAGAACCTCCGACAGTGATACCTCCAAGGATACCGCCGCTCCTGTTGGTCGCGAGCGTTATGTTGCCGTCATCTGTGATCCTGAATGCATCGTTATTCTCGGAACCTCTAAGTGCCGCCGCCTCAAATCCGTTACCGAACTCGATACCCTTGACCGCAGGTACGGCGTAAATGATCTGAGCTATCTTTCCTTCAAGTCCGTCGAAGAGGGGCCCGCCTATTCCAGCCGGCATTCCGTAAACGACAGTCTCGATGACACCGCCTACGGAATCAAGATCCATGCGTGCCTCTTCTATCTTCTCCTTCATCTGCTCGCCTGCCGCATCGTCAACGACGGGGAATTCCTTAGCGGCTACGCTCTCAAGAGCATGCCTGAAGCCTTCATCCAATACAGGATGAGCGAAGTATGTATCGTCACTTACGCCTGCAATATTCTTAACGTGAGAATAGATGCTGATGCCTCTTGCCGCGAGCTGCTGCAGAGCGATCGATCCCGCGATGCACATGGGAGCGGTCATCCTTCCGGAGAATATTCCTCCGCCGCTCTCGGAAGCCTTATCGCCGTACTTGATCTTAGCAGTGAAGTCGGCATGTGAAGGCCTGGGCTTATTCATGATCGAAGCATAGTCCTTGGGCTTCGTGTTGGAATTTACGATATATCCGTGAAGCCTGCCGTCGTCCGAAGTCTCAAAGATGACCTCATCCTTTTCCTTTCGCGGAGTGGACCACTTATTCTGACCGGGAGCCCTTCTCTTCATTAAAGCCCTGGTCTTATCCTCATCGGGCATAACACCCTCGGGAAGTCCCTTTATCAGAACGCCGATAGTCGGGCTGTGGGATTCTCCGTATATCTCAAGGTCCAGGACCTCTCCTCTGTAAATGCTTCTCATGCTCATGGCATCAGTTCCCTTCTTATGATCTCCTGAAATTCAGGGAAGGATTTATCAAGACACTTAATGTCATCGATTTCTATTTCTATCTTAAGTATAACCGCGATAAGTATCGCACACATCGCCATCCTGTGATCATTATAGGAACTGAGCTTTACAGGTTCCGCATGACCTTCGGCGGGAGCATCGTATTCATATATCGTGAGGGTATCTTCCGTCTCCTCGGTCTTTACCCCGATGGCAGCGAGCTGCTCTCTTACGGCCTTTACCCTGTCGGATTCCTTGATCCTCAATCTGCCTATACCGGTAAGGATCATCTTTCCGAAATAAAAAGCCGATACGACCGCCATATACGGTGCAATATCCGGAGTGTCCGAACAGTCCCACGTAGAAGGATAATCCGAAGGGATCTTCTCGGCATATCTTATAAAATCAACGATAGCCTTATCACCCTGTCTCGAGTCCTCGTTAAGACCCGTAACCTTTATATTCGACCACAGTGCCAAACACATAAGGAACGCACCGTTGCTCCAGTCTCCTTCTACCTTAAAGTCTCCGGAGATATCCCCCTTGTAGCCTCCGAATGAAGGCACGAAAGTATTACCTTCCTGCTTAGCCGGAGTCGAATACTTGGAAAGAGCATCGAGCGTGAGCTCGATATAGTGGATCGACTTCATCTGTCCCGTTACTTCGATGGTGCTCTGCTCACCAAAGAGCGGGAGTGCCATAAGAAGTCCGGAGATATATTGGCTGCTGACGGAGCCGTCGATCACATACTTTCCGGGAGTCATCGTTCCGCTGACGATGATGCTCCTTGTCGCCTCTTCCTTATCGATTGAAATGCCGTGTGGCCTCATGGCATCGGCAAGCTCACCGAAAGGTCTGTCGAAGAGCCTTCCCTCAGTCCTGAATATGATCTTCTCCGAGCACTTATTCTCTCCCAGGAGATATGCAGCGGCCACGGGGATCAGAAATCTGATCGTAGATCCGCTCTCGCCCGGATGAAGAACAGCTTCGGCGGTCGAGTTGCCGCGAGCTTCATGCATGGACCTGAGGCACGACTTCGTCGCCTTTATATCATTATTGTCACTGATATCTTCTTTGAGACAATCCGTATCACCCGAAAGAAATCTGCAGATGAGCTCTCTATGGTAGACCGACTTAGAAGGCGGCGCATCTATGGTGAAATCAAGTCGTCTTCCCTTGCCGGAGATGATCATGCTCTCTTGCCTTTCTGAAGGAACGCCAGGAACTCGTCTGCCGTCATCTTCTTTATCTCTGCCTGACCGATCTTATTTACGAGAATGACTGAGATCGTATCGCCTCTTTTTTTCTTATCATTAAGTGCACCGTCTGCCGCCTCTTCGGGAGTGATGTCATCCGCCAGGGGAAGACCATAAGCCGTGATAAGATCTCTCATCTTCCGGGCTTCCTCAGAAGGCAACGTACCTGCTGCTTCACACGCGTCGATCATTATTCCCATTCCCTTTGCGACACATACACCGTGAGCTAACGAGAAGTTGCTGTTACGCTCGATGACATGACCTACCGTGTGACCGTAGTTAAGCGTCTGGCGAAGACCGTTATCGAGTGTATCTTCCGTAATGACGCTTACCTTATCCGATACGTTCATGGATACGATCTTTTCAAGGAGAGCATCGTCTTCTCTTATCTTATCGACCTTACCCTCATCCGCGATCTCGCGAAGCAGGTCGTAGAGTTCGGGATCCATTATGAATGCATGCTTTATTATCTCGCCGAATCCTTCGGTAAAGAGCTCATCGGGAAGAGTCTTAAGGCAGTCCGTATCTTCGATGACCATCGAAGGCTGCCAAAAAGCCCCGGCGAGGTTCTTTCCCTCCTTGAGGTCGATACCGGTCTTTCCTCCGATCGCTGCATCCACCATCGCAAGAAGCGAAGTGGGCACCTGGAATACCTTGATGCCGCGAAGGAAAGTTGCTGCTGCAAAGCCTCCCATATCGGTAACAACACCGCCGCCTAATGCAACTACGGCGTCAGTTCTCGTGAACTTATTCTCCGCCATGACTCCCCACATACCTGCTATGGAGTCGATGTTCTTGGACTTCTCGCCTGCTTCGATAACATACTCGCAGACTTCCATCTTAGCGATCTCTATTCCCTTCTTTACCGTCTCGAGATAAAGAGGTGCCACGTTGCTGTCGGAAACGATAAGGACCTTCTGTACATCGGGAGCGGTCCTGGTGATGAGGCTTCCGACCTGGGTCAATGCACGCGATCCGATTATTACTTTATAAGATGGCTTGGTGCCGACAAATATACCTTTCACTTTCCGTCTACCTGTTCCTTTCGCTCCTTACCTTCCTGAAGAAGTCTTACTAGCTCTTCGTGATCGTCATTTTCCATGGCGACCTTATACTTCTTGAGCTCCTCGATAAGGTAATCGATCTCGAAGATGAGGTTATCCTTATTTTCAAGGAAGAGCTGTGTCCACATCTCGGGGTTAAGCCATGCAACACGTGTCATGTCCTTATAAGATCCCGCAGAGAATCCTTTGTGGTTCAATGCATTGGGGCTCTTGATGTAGGCATTCGATACGAGATGCGCCATCTGCGAAGTAAATGCGATCATGCGGTCATGCTCGTCAGGGTGCGCGAGGCAGAATGTTCCGAACTCACAGGGAGCAAGGAGAGCCTTAACGCGATCTAAGAGATTCATGTCGTCGAACCTGTCGGGGCAGACTACCATGGGTGCACCGTGATACATATTTGCTCTCGCGTGTCCCATACCGGAGAACTTTGTTCCCGCCATAGGGTGACAGCCTACGAACTCAAATCCGTTCTCGTGAGCGATCCTGAAACCCTCACGGCAGACCCATCTCTTCGTTCCGCATGCATCGAT
Source organism: Ruminococcaceae bacterium KH2T8 (assembly GCA_900111435.1). Taxonomy (NCBI): domain Bacteria; kingdom Bacillati; phylum Bacillota; class Clostridia; order Eubacteriales; family Oscillospiraceae; species Ruminococcaceae bacterium KH2T8. The sequence continues at coordinate 244,515 of FOIY01000004.1, read as the reverse complement.
GACTACACCGTTCTTATTAAACTTATCCTTATGGTCTTCCATCCAGTTGATGGTAGCCTCGGGATAAAGGCTGATGATAACAATGTCGCACTCACCGAGGTTCTCGTCCGTGAGCTTATCATCTATTATGCCCTGCATCTTTGCCATATCGGCGGTCGTCTCCGTTCGGTTCCATCCGTATACGGTATGTCCCTCTTCGTTCTCCTTATACGCCTTGGCGAAAGATGCTCCGATAAGTCCTAATCCTACTATTCCGACGATCATGTTTGTCACTTCCTAATCTTTGTTTTCAATAATATATCAGATTATGCTCCTGGCCTTGTCGATTGCTGCCATAACATCAACGAACTGCTCGGGAGTAAGCTGCTGAGCCGCATCGGAGAGAGCCTTCTTCGGGCAGTTATGCACCTCGATCTCGAGAGCATCAGCACCGGATACTACAGCCGCCATGGACATTGGCTTTATGAGCGATACCTTACCCGTAGCATGTGAAGGATCCGCAACAACGGGAAGATGTGTAAGTTCCTTTAATGCAGCAATGGCACTGACATCGAAAGTATTTCTCGTATAAGTCTCATATGTCCTTATACCTCTCTCGCAGAGGATGACGTTGGGATTACCCTCGGACATGATGTACTCGGCACTCATGAGGAGTTCCTTAAGCGTTGCGGAAAGACCGCGCTTAAGAAGTACGGGCTTATCAGTCTTACCGAGCGCCTTGAGAAGATCGAAGTTCTGCATGTTTCTCGCGCCGACCTGAAGACAGTCGATATCTTCAAATACAGGAAGCTGATCGGGGCTCATGATCTCGGATACGATCGGAAGGCCCGTTGCCTCTCTGGCCTTTATAAGGAGCTTTATACCTTCTTCGTGAAGTCCCTGGAAATCATAAGGAGATGTCCTGGGCTTGAACGCGCCGCCTCTAAGGAGTGTTGCGCCTGCGGCCTTTACAGCTTTTGCTGTCTCGATGATCTGCTCTTCGTTCTCTACGGAGCAGGGACCTGCCATGACTGCGAAGTTACCGCCGCCGATCTTAACGCCGCCGATATCTACAACAGTATCCTCGGGATGGAACTTTCGGTTTGCCTTCTTAAAGGGTTCGGATATCCTCGTCACGGATTCGATTATATCGAGTCCCTGAAGAAGATCCGTATCGATCCTCGTTGTATCTCCGATAAGGCCTAATACAGTACAGTATTCACCCTTGGATTCGTTTACTCGAAGGCCCTGTTTCTCGAACCATTCGATGAGATTGTCTACCTGCTGCTTTGTTGCGGTACTCTTTAATACTGCGATCATGTTTTCTCTCCTTCCGCGCCCGGCGTGCGCCCTTCAAACAAAAGCACCGCCCGAATCGTGATCCGTGCGGCGCCTGTTTAATCTAATCTTGATCTCGTTCTGAGAATTCCCGTCATGCACAAACCACTCTTACCTTCGTGTTCTGAAAGTAATAGTAATAAAAGTAGTATGCATAAGAAAAGATATTCTTGAACATTGGTTTCCTCTTAATAAAGAAAAATCTGTGGTTATTAAAACATGATGATATAGATGTGTCAAGAATCAGTTATCTGTAACAGCAGAGACCCCGCCACCGACGCATACTGCATCAGAACGGAGTCTCCGGTACAACTGTGAAAGGCTTGATTATTGATCAGCAGGCACTCATCCTGTCGCTGATATACTCGACTACTTCGTCGGGTCTCATGTCGAGCGCTACTGCGAACTCGGCATTCATTCTTCTCTCTGCTTCGGCGAGGATCTTCTCATCCTGCATGTTGAGGACCTTGCCTTCGCCGGCAAGTGTATCCCTGTGCTTTGTGATCATGCTGATGAGGTTGATGATCTGCTTTCTCGTGCCGTTTGAGAGGAGATCGTTAAAATGATCTTTTCTCTGATTTCGGTCATCGATCCACTCTGATTCTTCGGAACCGATACCGTCGATAAGTTCGATAGCCTCATCCTTGGAGATAACGGGCTGGATCTTAGCCGTCAATTTCTCGTTATCAAAAGGTACATAGACCGTCGATGACTGCTTAACGAACATGGGCTTCAAAACGTAGTATTTCTTGGGGCGCTCGTGGTAAAAACTGATATCTCTGATATCGTCGATCTCACATACTCCGCTGCCGCCGTAAACTACCGTATCACCTACTGTGTACATCACTTGAAAACCTCACTCCTAAATCGAAATAAACGGAAAATTCACACATCTAAATTATATCATCGGGGCACCTTTTGACGCCTTTGTCACATTTGACAAAAAACTGACAGATCACAGGCTTTACGGACTTTAAATATGGGTGATATCACAATTGAATTCCATACTTGGGAATAAGGGTTAAAAATTATTGACTAATGGTAAGAAAATTTACGATTTGGCATGATTAATTAGGATATCTATGTCAATAATTACATGAGCGTTAAGTAATCTTTGTATACATTGACCACTTTCTATATTTATATAACCTTACTAAACTATACCTTAGGTTACGTTCACATTTTATTAACAAATTCAACACATTTTTGTTTGGAGAGGAAGGTTCTTTTATGCGTGAAAGAATAACTAGATTCTGTGCGGCTATTATCGTCATGGCCATGGCTTTTGCTCTTATCCCTTTAAGAGTTGTTTATGCCATCGGAGGCAGTAACGAGATAGCTCTCACGACCGCAACGACCGGCGGATCGCTCACCGGAACACTTACTTGCGGAGGCCAGGATCTCTTAACCGCTGCAGATCCCACGATCACATACGGCGACGAGATCATTTGCGAGCTCGATTGGAGCATTCCCGACGGATTCGCACTTACGACAGACGACATCCTTGTCTACGATCTGCCCTCCGTTATGGACTTCGAGCAGAAGAGCGGCCCTATCGTGAACGGCAGTGACGTTATCGGTGACTACGAGATCGTCGGCAACCAGATAAGGCTCAACTATACATCCGCTGATTTCTGCGCAGAGCACGAGCGTCATGGACACCTGGCATTCTCCGGTTCTGTAGAGAAGAATCCCGCAGGAACTACCGAACCCGATGATATCCTCATCTCATTCGAGGGTATCGCCGATATCACGGTACATGTAGTACCTCCCGTATCCGGTGCATACCTTACGGTAGACAAGATCTTCACTCCCGTAGACGAAACAAATCACATCTACAGCTGCAGGATCCCGATCACTGCAACAGGCGATCAGACCAACATTAAGGTAAGCGATACAATGTGGCCCGGTATGGAGCTCTACGGCGGATTCCCCGTTATCTATTCCGATTCCGAGTACAATAACGTATTCTCCGACCACACTGATTTCGCTTTCGACGGCGGCGACAACAGGACTTTCTCCTGCACCATCGACAGCCTCGCTGACGGACAGACAGTCTACATGCTCTATCAGGTTCAGGTTAATGATGCGATGTATGACAGCGTAGCAGGTAATCAGTTCGTAGAAGACAACAACTACACAGGCGACGGTAACTACTATCCCTGGGGTTATGAAGGAACTGTCTCCAACAGAGTCACTGTATCAAGTGACGAGGCTCAGCAGCCTGCTACAAAGACAACTGAGATCTACGCATCCGGTTACAGCTTCGTAAAGTGGTATGCACGTCCCGTAGGAACAGAACTCGACCGTGGTGTATTGAGATGGCAGCTCTTCGTAAACAGGATCAATGATTCCGTATCTTCCGGTTATATCATCGATACTCTTCCCGATAATAACTCATTCATGCCTGACAGCATCTGGGTTTATAGCGGTGATGATGAAGTGCTTCTCAATGCCGCAGATTATGTAACTGCTACAACAACTGTTACTGCATCCGGCGAGACAGAGGTCCGCTTTGATTTCTCCGAAGAGCTCCTCAGCAAGCTCAGAACAGTAAACACAGGTATGTATATCGAGTACACGACTCATGTAGATTCTCAGACAGCTACTGAAGAGCACTACACGAATACGGCTCGTCTTTACTACAACAACTCGTTGAATTCCGAAAGAGCAGCCGATACATACTATACAAAGCCCGCAGAGCTCGAGAAGGTAGGAACATATAATGCTTCTACTGCTCCCTATGCTAACTATACCGTTTATGTAAATCCCGCTGCCATGGATCTTGATCCCAACAACGACACACTTACATTCACGGATACAATGGGATCCGCACTCGATCTTGATACAAGTTCGATCCGAGTAAACGGTGTTGCTCCCTCCGCGGACAGCATGACTTACGATCCCGCTACGCATACATTCACCATCGATCTTCAGGATTCAACTGCTTATGTGGTTACATACAGCGCTATCGTCAACCTCGCACCCGGATCCACTCTCGATGATACAAATGCAGTCAACACATGCGCTCTTACAGGCGTTGTTACAAACGGCGGTGACGGAACATTTACGATCAACTCCAGAGTCTATAACAACTCTGCAAGTTCATCTTCTATCATCGGTCAGGTAACACTTAATGTCGTAAAGCACGACGATACTTCCACGACCAGCCTTCTTGCAGGTGCTACATTCGAGCTTTCCGAAGCAGCACTTAACGGTAACGAAGTAATTTCCGTAACATCCGTCTCCTCTCATACGACGGATGCCAACGGCAGAGTAGATTTCAACTCCCTCACAAAGGGTGTATGCTACATGATCACAGAGACTGATGCTCCCGACGGATATCAGCTCGATCAGACTCCTCACTTCGTGATCTTCGCAGAGAACAGCAGATCTACATATCCTGCTACGATCTCATATAACGGAACCGTTTATAACGTTGAGATCATCGCTTCTACAAGAGCTTCTTACGATATGTATATCAGCAACACGGCGGAGACTACACCTGCAGAAACTACTCCTGCAGAGACAACTCCTTCGGAAACTTCCGCTACGACATCAGAGTCAACTACAACTACTACTTCCGAGTCGACAACAACTACGACATCCGAATCAACATCCGAGTCGACGACAACAACTATCTCTGCTACTTCAAGAGAGACTACTACTGCGACAACAACATCTGAGTCCACAGCTGCTTCCGTAGATGCGATTACGGCTACGACAACTACAGCAGCTGCTACAGCGACTACAACAGAGAGTGATCCCGCAGTAGCAGGCGCAGTTCAGACAAGCGCTACTACAACGACAGAAGCATCCGCTCGCGTTGCAGGTGCTGCAAGGATCGCTAATGAAGCTTCAGAGACAACAACAACTTCTGCGGAAGCAGATCCTACTGCAACGGCTACACCTACACCCGCTTCCTCCGGATCTTCGACGGTAAGCACGGGTGAGTCCCAGAGCGTGTTCATGATCGCAGGTTCTGCTCTCCTTATCCTTGCAGCCTTCTTCTTCATCACATACGTAAGAAAGGCTAAGGAAGAAAACTGATCATAGTTTTTCCAATATAATCAAAGGCCGGTGTGAATTCCTTTTTCACATCGGCCTTTTTGTATGCTTGAGATTACCTTTACCCCATCGGAGTCTAACGTCAATCCTCAGGTTCGTATTTATAAATATCAGCTACTTCCGTGATCGTCATGTAAGCCTTGGGATCGATCTTATGAACTATATCTCTCATCCTGGAGATCTGGAATCTGTTGACTACAAAATATACGATAGCCTTTTCCTTATTCGTAAATCCGCCTCTGGCAGGAAGCTTTGTCGTACCGCTTCCGAACTCGGCGATAAGTGCCATGGATACCTTGTCGGCTTTATCCGTGATGATCATGACGGCCTTTGACCTGTCGATACCTTCTGCAACGAAATCGATAGTTTGAAGAGCCGCATAGTAAGTAACGATAGAGTAAAGAGGCAGCGTCCAGCTGCGAAGAATAAGGCCGCAGATGACGTAGAGGATAACGTTATAACACATCATGAACGTGCCGACGGTAAGACTCAGCTTCTTGGCAAAGATGACTGCCATGACTTCTATTCCGTCGATGGCACCGCCGTGTCTTACGGCAAGACCCGATCCAAGTCCGCAGATAAGACCTCCGAATATCGCGCAGAGGAGAAGATCCGTGCCTGCTATTGGAGATGCCTCCGATACATCTATGGCGATAACATCTTCGATGATCCACGCAGACAGTGAATAGATAAGGACCGCGAATATTGAGTAAACAGTAAATGCAAATCCTTCCTTCTTGTAGCCGTAAAGCAAGAGCGGGATATTAAGGATTATCAGGAACAGCGAAAGTGACATGTAAGGCGGAGTCAGCTGTGATAAGAGAAGCGACGTTCCCGCGATACCGCTGTCGTAAAGATGAACGGGAGATAAGAATGTCGTGATACCTATCGCACTTATTATTCCCGCCAGCGTCATCCAGAGAAATTTAGATAACTTCAGTTCCTTAAAGTCTATGGATGCCCTTATATCCCTGAGCTTACCCATATTGAAATCCTCAGTTGCCTCTTCCGGTGATCTTTCCTGCAAGAGCGAAAAACAGGAAAGCGACGATATCAGCTGCAACGATAGTAGAACCTACGGGTGTATCGGCAACGATCGAAATAAGTATACCCGAGAGTGCACAGATTACGGATACGATCGCCGCGCAGATCGTAACTGACCTGAAGCTCTTGAACATCCTCATGGCAGAGAGTGCCGGGAATACGACAAGAGCCGATATAAGGAGTGATCCTACGAGGTTCATAGCGAGTACTACGATCACCGCGATGATGACCGCGATGATGAGATTATAAAGGTCCGCTTTCGTGCCCGTGGCTCTGGCGAAATCACCGTCGAAAGTAACCGCGAAGATCTTATTGTAGAAGAAGATAAAGAGACATACCACGATGATCGATACCACGATACATATGATGACCTCAGCCTTTGAGAGCGTGAGTATGAGCATCGATCCGAAGAGCGTACTGCACACGTCTCCCGATACGTTCGACGAGGATGGGAATATGTTCATGAGAAGATATCCGATGGCCAATGCGCTTACGGAGATCATGGCGACTGCCGCGTCACCTCTTATCTTTGCATACCTGCTGCTGCCTAATATCGCAACGGCACAGAGGATCGTAACGGGCATGGTAAAGAGCATATTGTTGCTGACTCCGACAACGGTCGCTATCGCCATCGCACCGAATGCTACGTGAGAAAGACCGTCACCGATGAACGAGAATCTCTTGAGCACGAGCGTAACGCCGAGCATGGATGCGCAGAGCGCGATCAGTACACCTACTATCAACGCATATCTGACAAAGGGATACTGGAAAGATCTGGAAAGAGCCTCGATAACATTATCCACGTGCTACCACCTCTTTTCTGATCTCCGCTCCGAAATGAAGGATGTGTGAAGCATATTTCCTCGTAGCCTCGAGGTCGTGTGAGATCATTATGATCGCGATATTGTCATCGCTGTTGAGCTTTTGGATAGTCTCGTAAAGCTCTTCGGTCACCTTGGGATCAAGTCCCGTAACGGGCTCATCGAGGAGGAGGATCTTACCGGTAGCGCAAAGCGCTCTCGCAAGGAGCACTCTCTGCTGCTGACCGCCCGAGAGCTCACGATAGCATCTCTTTGCAAGGTCTGTGATACCGAGCCTCTCCATATTATGAAGAGCCTCTTCCTTTTCCTTTTTGTTGTAAAAAGGCCTGAGACCCGTCTTACCCTGAAATCCCGATATAACGACTTCGGTAACGGACGCGGGAAAATCCCTCTGAACCTGTGTCTGCTGGGGAAGATATCCTATCTCGGTCTTCTCAAGCCCATCGCCGTATGTGATAGTTCCTGCCAAAGGCTTTCGCAGGCCCAATATATTCTTCATGAGGGTAGACTTACCCGTACCGTTCTCTCCGACGATGCACCAGTACTCACCCTGGTTGACTTCAAAATCAAGGTGTTCCGCGAGGACGATATTCTCATAACCCAATGTAAGGTCGGTACACTTAAGAAGCGGCATTCTGACACTCCTCGCAAAGTCCGAAGAAGACAGTTCTTCTGGGATTAACTACAAATCCGTGATGCTCCTTGATGTGAGCATTAAGCGACTCTACTTCACCGCACTCCATGTGGATCAGCTTTCCGCAGGATTCACACTTAAGGTGATAGCACTTCTCCTTACATACATGATCGTCTTCGGGGATGAACTCGTAGCATGCACTGGAGCCTTCATCAACGATATATTTGTTGAGGCGTCCTTCCGAGACGAGCTTCTCGAGCTGTCTGTAAACGGTAGCCGTACCGATAGAACTGCCCTTGTCTTTCATGCAGGAACAGATCTCGCCCGCTGTCACGTGCTTTCCCGGGATAGACTCAAGATATGTGAGTAATTCTTCCTGATGTTTAGTCTTATAAGCCACTTTTATTCTCCCTGTGATCGATCAAAAGGTAAAATGAGAATCATTTTCACATTTTACTATGAGTGCCGCTTTTGTCAAGTGTTCGGGGCCTGTGGTACAATCACTCCATGCGTAAAGGACTGGTCTTGGAAGGTGGAGCGATGCGCGGGCTTTTTACCGCGGGAGTGCTCGATATCTTCATGGAAAACGACATAAGATTTGACGGTGCCGCAGGAGTATCCGCGGGTGCCTGCTTCGGCGTGAACTATAAGTCGCACCAGATCGGTCGTGTCATCAGATATAACAGGAAGTTCTGTGACGAGTGGCGCTACAGATCCTACCGCTCGCTGATACTTACGGGCGACCTTTACGGGGGACAGTTTTGCTACCATGAGCTCCCCGATAAACTCGACGTATTCGATACGAAGACTTTCGCAGAGGATCCGATGGAATTCTACGCAGTCGCTACCGATGTCGAGACTGCAAAGCCCGTCTATCACCTTCTTACCGACGGCGGTTACGAAGACCTTGAATGGATCCGCGCTTCCGCATCCATGCCGCTCGCCGCTCGTATAGTCGAGATAGGAGACAAAAAGCTCTTAGACGGCGGCATCACTGATTCGATCCCGCTGGAATTTATGGAGAACAAGGGTTATGACAGGAATGTCGTCATCCTTACTCAGCCTATTGATTACGTAAAGCATGCCTATAAGATAATGCCGATCATAAATGCATCGCTTCACAGATACCCCAAACTCGTCGATGCCATCGCGAGAAGGCACGAGATGTATAATGCACAGACCACGTATGTTAAGGTGCGCGAAGAGAGCAAGGACGCACTGGTCATAAGACCGCCCGAGGCACTCGGCGTCGGCGCGCTCGAGAAAGACCCCCTGCAGATGCAGAGGGTCTACGATATCGGTCGTGATGTCGGAATGCAATATGTCGATAAGGTAAAAGCATTCCTCGAAATGTGATCCCGGGATCAGAGATACTTAACGAGCTCGTCCCTTACGCCGTCCAAACGTGCGTCGGAGATACCGAAATCCATCTCCTTATAGTTCCATGCGGCTCTTCCGATGTTGAACTTATTAAACACGCTGCTTATGATCTTGTACCACTTGACTGTCTCCTCGGGAGTCACTCTGTCTATTACTCCGTACTCTCCGCAGTAAAGAGCTACATTACGCTCGGCTGCAACATCGATCGCCTCGCGGAAGATATCCTCAAAGTACTGCTCATTAAGAACGGTATCCTCGGGATAACCGTCAAATCCGGTAGAAACCTGCTCGATATTCTTGCGGCTTCCCTCAGCCATTGTCTTATATGTGTCCCCCACGGATACTCTATACTCCGTATCCATCGTAGGGATCCACGGCGCACCCTGATGAGTAAAGATCAAAGGCTCATAGCAGTGGAAGTTATATACGATATTCTCATCGTAAGGCATTGCAAGATCCTTGACTGCCTCGACACTGTTATTGTAGTAACCGCCGACTAAGATCTTGATGCTCGGAGCGATCTTTCTGATCCTCCTGATGCACTCGATGGAGATATTGTTCCAGGGCTCGCAGTATTCCTTCTTAGTTACTTCATTAAGGAGCTCGAAAGCGAGCATGTCATCGTTCTTTCCATACTTCTCAGCGAACTTCTCCCAGAGCTTATAAAATCTCTCCTGATAAGATTCGCTTTCAAAGAATCCGACTTCTCCGTCGCCGTCATAGAAGGAATAACCATATGTCCTGTGAAGATCGAGGATCATGTTGAGTCCGTTCTTCCTGCACCATGAGATGACATCGTCGATATACCTAAATCCGCCCTCCTTGGGAGTACCGTCAGCCTCCTCAACGAGCTCGTAATCAACGGGTACGCGTACGTGGTCGACTCCCCAGCTCTTTATATTCTCGATGTCTTTCTCGGTAACGAATTCACTGTATCTCTTCTCGGTATGGTCGCACTGCGAAAGCCATCCGCCGAGATTGACACCTCTTGTATACCCTTTGAATTCACGCATCTTTTATTCCTCCTGCAGTTTTCTTGACTACTGTTTCGTACATTATCGTCATCAATATCAAAAATATCGTCAGATATATCGGAAAGATCTTAACGCTTATATGCTCCGCGATCAGTCCGAAGACGGGCGGCATCAAGGTCGTTCCAACATATGCGGCAGCCATCTGTATACCTACCATCGCCTGCGACTTGTCCCGTCCGAAATGAACCGGCGTCGAATGTATTATGCTGGGATAAACGGGCGCACACCCGAAACCCACTGTTACAAGTCCGATTATAATCGTAATATCGAAAGGAAGGAATATGAGTATTATGCCCAGTGCAATGACAGCCTCTCCGATCCTCATCATCTGATCGTCGTTAAACTTCATGGTAAGGAAACCCGAGAGAGCTCTGCCCACCGTGATGCCTATGAAGAAGAGTCCGGCGTAGCCGGCTGCTTTCGCCGCATCGATACCTCTGTCAAATACCATATATCCCGAAGCCCAAAGTGAGCATGTCTGCTCGATCGCACTGTAGCAGAAGAAAGTGAGCATGATCTCCTTAGCACCCCTGAACCTGACAACATCCTTAAGAGGGATCGGACGGTCCTTGTACTCGCTGTCCGAAACGTCGGAAGCGATATCCTGCTCGGGAGCTTTCTTCCACAAAGGAAGGCTCATGAAGAGGAATACCGACAATACTACCTGGATGATGCCGACTGTCCTGTAGCCGTTATTCCATGTGCCGCCGTTCGTTAAGACGGCACTCATGATATAAGGTCCGACAGAAGCGCCGACGCCCCACATGCAGTGAAGCCAGCTCATATGCCTGCTCTTATAGTGAAGTGCCACATAGTTATTGAGAGCCGCATCGACCGAACCCGCTCCAAGACCGTAGGGGATCGCCAGGATGCACAGATGCCAGAATGCAGTTGAAAAAGAAAATCCGAGCAGAGCGCCTGCCGTGATCGCAACGCTTATCGCCGTGACCTTGCCCGTACCGAGCTTCTTCGTCACACGATCGCTCATGAGGCTCGATGCTACCGTTCCTGCCGAGATTATAAAGAAGATGATGCCCGAGTAGGAGACCGGAACATCGAACTCTCGATACATGATGGGCCAGCCTCCGCCGAGCAGAGAATCGGGCAGACCCAATGATATGAAGCTCATGTATATGACCGCAAGAAGTAAAGCCAGCATACAAAGGGTCCCTCCTCTTCTCATCTTGAACTCAGATTATCGTGAACGAGGTGGGTTTACTATCACATTCATGTCCTTTTTTTACTTTTGATGAATCCCTTCCGCTATTCCAAGGTAACTCGACGCAATTTTATGAGATAAAAAGGTAATAATACACTACTATTCGTCGACAAATTTACATTACTTTATTGAAGCAGCCGTAGAAAACTATTATAATCAGCTTATAAGGAGGCGAAAGATATGGCACACAATCAGGATGTTCTCAATAGTCTTGTACCCATAACCCAGTTTAACCGCGGACAGGCATCCAGGATCTTCGACAGACTTCATCAGGAAGATATGTTGATCGTCCTCAAGAATAATCAACCGACTGCCGTCATAATGTCGCCAGTTGAATATTCCAGACTGAACGAGATCGAAGAGAATTATTACCTCCTTTTGGAAGCTATGAGAAGGCTGTCCGATAAGGATTCTCAGGTAACCCCTATCGACGATCTTCTTAAGGAATTCGACATCTCCGATAAGGATCTGGAGGCTTGCGAAGAACCGGTGATTGAATAATGTGGGAGATCTATTTTATCGACGAGGCAAAGAAAGATCTCAGGCGTCTGGATAACAGTGTAAGGATAAAAGTCATCAAAGGCATACAAAAAGTTGCTCAAAATCCACTTCCTGTCAGTCAGGGAGGTTACGGAAAACCATTAGGCAACAAGGCCGGTTTAAATCTTACTAATCTTCTGAAGATCAAATTTCGAGATATAGGGATAAGAGTCGTATACAAGATAGAATTCGATGAGTCTGTCATGAAGATCATAGTAATCGCCGCTCGTTCAGATGAGCAAGTTTATAAAGAGGCTCTGAAGAGAAGATCAGATAATAATATGTGATCGCATACTGCCTCGATCCCTTATATCGAACTCAAGATCTTCTTTCGCATGATCAAAAAGTAGCCGTATTCATATATCGCCTGACAGATCCAGCCGATCGCACATCCGTATGCCTCGGCCACGATGCCGATCTTCGGAACAAATATCCATACGATGATCGCTCTTACGCTGATCTGAAGGACCGTAGAGATCAGCGAGATGTGCATCTTACCAACACCTCTTGCGAATCCCTGGATGGAGTTGACTATACATGCCAATACGAAGATCCACGACTTGACCGCGAGGTACGAGATACCCATGGAGATCATCTCTGTCGATCCGTCGGGAGTCAGGAGCACCATGAGCGGACGCTTAAGGAGCATTACCAAAGTGAATATTATCGGGAAATAACAAAGGGATACGAGAAGACCTTTTCTGATAGAATCTCGAACTCTGGCTTTCGAGCCGGCTCCCCTGTTTTGAGCCGTACATGTCATTATGCCGCTTCCGATGCTCTGGGCCGGAATACATGCGAAGTCATCTACTCGGCAGACAGCATTAAAAGCACCGATGGTGATAACGCCCTGAGCATTGATAGCACTCTGGATAAAGATCTTTCCGACAGGTTGAGCTGCCTGCTGCAGAGCCGTAACGGATCCTAACGATAATGTCTGCTTAAGAAGAGACTTATCTATGCGCAGATCTATACTGGAAAGTCTCAAAAGATCTACCTTCGCATGAATATAGATCATGCATGCGAAGACACTTACCGCCTCGGCGATCACCGTTGCAAGACCCGCACCCGCTACACCCATATGGAGCTTTCCGATAAAGAGCAGGTCCATAAGGACATTAAGTCCGCAGGATATACCGAGGAATACGACAGGCATGGCAGAGTTGCCGATGCCTCGAAGCGAGTGCGACATAATGTTGTACTGGAAAGTAAAGAGAAATCCGACGAACATTATCCTGAGATATACGGCCGCCTCTCCTGCTACCTCGGCCGGAGTATTTATCCAGCGAAGGATGTGATCTGCGAGGATAGCTCCGATAAGAAATACTGCCAGTGAGAAAAAGACTCCGAAGATGAATGTAGTCGCGAATTCCCTTTTGAGCTTAGCAAATTCCTTGGCTCCGTAAAGGCGTGCCATTATGATCGAGGCACCCATGCCAAGTCCCGATGCGCCGAGGATCATGAGAGTCATTACGGGATTAGATGCCGAACATGCCGCGAGAGCATTCTCGCCTAAGAACTTTCCGATTATGACCGAATCTGCCATGTTGTAGGTGAGCTGAAGGAAATTTCCGAGGATCATGGGAATGGCATATACGATTATATGAACAAAGATATTACCCTTGGTCATGTCATGTGAGCCTTTTGCCATTATATTCCTCCGAACAGCCGCCTCGGCATCTGTAACATTGTTATATAATATAACATATCGCGCGCGGAGGTATTCCTATGCAATATCGAAAAGATATCTCACTTCTCGGCTACGGTTGTATGCGTTTTACGACCAGGAACAATAAGATCGATCTCGATAAGGCGGAAAGTGAGATCATGCGGGCATATGAGCTCGGCGTGAACTATTTCGATACTGCTTATATCTATCCCGGCAGTGAAGATGCACTCGGAAAGATCGTCGAGAAGAACGGCATCAGGGATAAGATAAAGATCGCGACCAAGCTTCCGCAGTATATGGTAAAGAGCCGCGCGGCGATCGATAAATATTTCGATGAGGAATTAAAGCGTCTTCGTACGGATCATGTCGACTACTACCTGATGCATCACATGACCGATATCGCCCAGTGGGAAAAGCTCGTCGAGCTCGGTATAAAGGAATGGATCGAAGAGAAGAAAGCATCGGGGCAGATCAGGCACATCGGATTCTCCTTCCACGGCAATACCGATATGTTCTTAAAGATACTAAATGCATATGACTGGGAGATGTGTCTCGTTCAGTACAACTACATGGATGAGGTGACTCAGGCAGGAAAGATCGGCGTGCAGGCAGCAGCCGCCAAAGGTATTCCCGTCATGATAATGGAGCCTCTGCGCGGAGGAAGGCTCGTTAATCTTCTTCCCGAGAAGGCAAAAAAAGCAATAGCCGAAGATGATCACGGATGGACTGCAGCAGAATGGTCCTTCAGATGGCTCTGGGATCAGGAGGAAGTCACCTGCGTCCTTTCAGGCATGAACGATATCCCCATGATCGAGGAGAACTGCCGCGTAGCTTCAGATGCGGGAGCAGGCACTTTCGGCGAAAAAGAGTTCGGTCTGCTGGAAAAGGTCAAGGAATATATAAACGAGAATATAAAGGTCAACTGCACCGGCTGCAGATACTGCATGCCGTGCCCGAAGGGAGTCGATATCCCGGGCATCTTCTCATGCTATAACCGTATGTATTCGGATAATAAGACAACGGGACGCGAAGACTATTTCCACATGGTCGCACTGCGAAGGGAGCCCGCGGATGCCAAGCTCTGTATCGAGTGTGGAAAATGCGAGAAGCATTGTCCCCAGAACCTGCCGATAAGAGAAAAGCTAAAAGAAGCAGATAAGGATCTTCGAGCCTTCCCGTTCAATATCGTATTCAAGCTCGCTCGAAGCTTTATGGTCGGAAAGAAAAAGAAGTAACTAAAAGATGCCGTCTCTATCTCGAGGCGGCATCTTCGTTCTCATCTTAATGGATGTTATCAGATATCGAATCTGTACTCGGTCACTGACTTAAAATCCTCACCGGCCTTAACCAGAGGATACTTAAAGTCGGGATTATGCACGCCTTCGTTGAGGCAGTTCGGGAAGAACTGAGTCTCAAGGGCAACACCGGAGAAACTGCCGTATGTATATCCGCCCTTACCCGTGATCGTGGGGATCATGGCACCGGTATATACCTGGATACCGGGAAGGTCGGAACTTACGGTCATCCTGATACCCGACTCGGGAGAATAGACCGAAGCAGCAACGCCGAACGAATCATTATCCTTACGACGGAAGTTATGGTCGATCGGAGCTGACTCTGAAGTAAATGCCTTCTCCTCACTGAAATCATACTTTGAACCGACAATGGGTACGAATTCACCTGTAGGGATAAGTCCTTCATCAACTTCTGTATAGGAATCGGCGTTGAACTTGAATGTATGTCCGAAGATCTTGCCGGAATCGTGACCGTTAAGATTAAAGTAGCTGTGGTTAGTGGGATTAAATACCGTATCTCTGTCCGTCGTGAGAGTATATGTGATACGAAGTGTATCGCCGTCGATCTCATATCTTACGCCGATGCTCCTGTTACCCGGGAATCCGTCATCCATATCCTCAACGCGATGCGTAAGGGAGATTGAGTTATCGTCGAGCTTAACGTCTTCGAACTTAGTCTTATGAAGACCCTTCTCTCTGCTCGTGTGAAGGTTGTTGATACCCTCGTCGATATCCTCCTCCATCTCATAAGTATGACCGTTGATCGAAAAACGAGCCTTGGCCGTACGGTTGGCGATAGGTCCGACTACCGCACCGAAGAATGCGGGATTGACCTTGTACTCATCGACTGTATCGAAGCCGAGAACGACATCTCTGTCCTTACCGTCCTTGCCCTTTACGATGAGCTTTAATATCGCTGCACCGAGATCCGAGATCTGTGCTTCCCTGATGTTACCGTTACCTTTGATCGTATAAATCTTTGCCATTTTGTCCTACCTCCGGGAATCCCCGGGATGAACCTCCTAACTATATTGATTAGATCTTAAATACCTTGCTGCTCTTACCTGTAAGTGCTTCCGTTCTCTTATCGGGCTGACCGAATCCTACGAAGATCTCAGCGGACGATCCTCTTGCCGCCCTGACGCCTTCATCGTTTACGGTCGTGAAAGCTTTCGCCGGGACGATGATCTCGAACTTAGCCGTCTGACCTGCAGGAACATTGATCCTCTCGAAAGAAGCCAGATGAGGATGAAGAGTCTCGTTCTCATCGTCATTTTTGACATATGCCTGAACGATCTCAGCGCCGTCAACTGCAGATGTATTCTTTGCCTCGAAAGTAACCTTTATGCCGTCCTTAGCTGCTGCCGCAAGATCCTTGCTCTCGATCTGAGCGGAAACGATCTCGATATTACTGTAGCTCAAACCGAATCCGAAAGGATAGAGAGGCTCAGTCTCGATGAATCTGTATGTTCTTCCCTTCATGGAATAATCCTTGAAGTCGGGAAGCTCCTCAGTTGTCCTGTAGACCGTGACAGGGAGCTTAGCGGAAGGATTGACCACACCCGTAAGGATCTTAGCTACTTCGTAGCCGCCCTGTGCACCGGGATACCATGCCTGAAGGATCGCTGCCGCGCGCTCATCTGCTACGCGAAGATCCATCGCACTTCCCGTCATCACAATGACTACGACGGGAATATTCTTCTTCTCGGCTGCATCGAGAACATTATCCATAAGAACTCTCTGGCTCTCGGGGAGCTGGAGGTCGATCTTGTCGCCTGAAGCGAACTGGTTGCCCGTATCTCCCTCTTCACCTTCGAGGTTCTCGTTAAGTCCGAGTACGAGGATCGCCATGTCGGAATTCTGTGTAGCCGCAACTGCTTCAGAGATCCTGTTAAACTCTCTAGCAAGGTTGTCAGGCTTCTTCTCGAAGATATCCGAACCTTCGGAATAGAGGATCCTCGTGTCAGGCATAGCCTTCCTGATACCCTCAAGTACCGTGATATGCTCGGAAGACGTTCCGTGGTAATTACCCTCAAGTGCCTTTCTGCTGTCGGCATTAGGACCGATAACGGCGATGGTCTTGAACTTATTCTGATCGATCGGAAGCGTGCCGTCGTTCTTAAGAAGGACTACACTCTCCGCAGCTGCCTTCGATGCGAGAGCGAGGTGCTCCTTGCACTCGATGACATCGTAAGGAATGTTGTCGTATTCCGTCTCCTGGAAAAGGCCTAAGAGGAATCTCGTAGTAAAGAGCCTTATCGCAGCTTGTCTTACAGTCTCCTTGGAGACCTTGCCCTGCTTTACGGCCTTATCGAGAACGAGATATGTACAGCCGCAGTTAAGATCACATCCTGTATTGATCGCGAGAGCGGCACTGTCCTCCATGCACTTTGTGACCTTGTGGTTCTCGTGGAAATCACGAAGAGCCCAGCAGTCGGAAACGAAGTGTCCTTCAAATCCCCAGTCACCTCTCAAGACATCGTTCATGAGATAGTTCTGAGCACATGCAGGCTCACCGTTTACTCTGTTATATGCACCCATTACGGACTCGACCTTTGCTTCCTTAACGCAGGCCTCGAACTGAGGAAGGTATGTCTCGTAAAGATCCTTCTTGGTAGCCTTTGCATCAAAGCTGTGTCTTACCGCTTCGGGACCTGAATGTACTGCGTAGTGCTTAGCACATGCTGCGAGCTTCATGTGCTCGCCGTCGCCCTGAAGTCCCTTGATGAAAGGAATGGCGAGATCTGAGATGAGCACCGGATCCTCACCGTATGTTTCCTGTCCTCTTCCCCACCTGGGGTCGCGGAAAAGGTTAACGTTGGGAGACCAGTATGTCAGTCCCTTGTAGATGTCTCTGTCTTCAAGCTTTGAAAAGGCATTGAACTTTGCTCGTCCTTCGTCGGAGATGACATTACCGACTTCGTACATAAGCTCTTTGTCCCATGTGGCACCGAGACCGATAGCCTGAGGAAACATTGTAGCCGTACCTGCCCTGGCGACTCCGTGAAGTCCTTCGTTCCACCAATTGTATTCGGGGATATTGAGTCTTTCGATAGCGGGAGCATCGTAGCGAAGCTGAGAGATCATCTCTTCAACTGTCATCTTATCTACGAGTTCCGTCGCTCTTTGTCTGGCTGATGCTCTGTCCATAAGTCACCTTACCTTAATAAAAATATATATTTAATTTTAAAATATATAGAGAGACGATTGTTTAACAATTTTTGCTCTATTTTTGACTTATCTTGCTGTTTTATATCAAAGTGCTATAATCGAAAGCAATCTATAAGTGCACTTGCACATAGCGGAATAAGGAGATCATATGGAGTTCGATCCTGACAGAAGTTATAACCAGCCTCTCCGCGACTTTGTTAAGAGAACAGTTGTTGATGAGGTTGAGGATATCATCTTCGCTCCCAACAGCAATATCCGTATATGGTATAACTTTCAGGTCGAGAGCTATGCCAAGCACAGCCATACTGCCGCGGAGGTTGTAATACCTGTCGAGAACGGATACAAATATATCGCGGACGGACGTAAGTTCCACCTTAACTGCGGTGATATCCTGATCATTCCGCCGAGTATCCCGCACGAAGTCGAATGCGATAACGAAGGAAAGAGATTTGTCTTCCTCTTCGAGCTCGACTTCTTAAAGCGTATGTATGATTTCGATGACTTATCCGAGTTTCTCAAGGAGCCGCAGCTCGTCAATACGATCACGCATCCTGATACTTACAAGAAGATCTATAATCTCTTCCTCGAGATAGTCGAGATCTACTTTAACTACACGAGCAAGCTCTACGAGATGAGCATATTCGCAAGGCTCACCGAGATATTCGCGATACTTGCCCAGGATGAATCATCTCTTAAGATGGTAAACCTCACAAACGATAAGCAGCATAAGAACTTCTATAAGTTCAAAAGCCTTATCGCCTACATCAATACCCACTACATGGATAATATCAGCCTCGAGTATGCCGCAACATTCGTCGGATTCTCGAAGTTTCATTTCGCGAGGATGTTCAAGGACTTCACCAACTCATCCTTCTACGATTACCTCTGCCACAGGAGGATCACGGCGGCCAAGACTCTGCTTGAGGATGACAGCCTCTCGATAACTGAGGTCGGCAGGATGTGCGGCTTTACGAACCAGTCAACATTCACGAGATCATTCTCCGCTCATGCCGGCTGCACTCCGTCTAAGTACAGGCAGCAGCTCAGGCTATCCAGAAGCTGATCTTTCTCACTTTTATTTTTGCGCAAACAAAAACGCGGAAGGAATAACCTTCCGCGTTTCTTTGTTTGTTTGAGAAATCCTCTTGATCAACCCTTTACGGCACCGAGAGCAACACCGGCAACGATGTATCTCGAAAGTACGAGGTAAACGATAACGAGGGGCAATACTGTAAGAGAAAGTCCAAGATAGATGGAACCGTACTCTGTCTTGTAGATATCACCCTTCAAGAGGGAAACCATGACAGGCATTGTGTAGTTCTCTTTCTTTGTAAGGAGGATCAAGGGAGTAAAGAGATTGTTCCATGATCCTACGAAGGAGAAGATAGCCTGTGTAGCCATAGCGGGCTTCATGATAGGAAGAACTATCTTATTGAAAGTATAGAACTCGCCTGCACCGTCGATTCTTGAAGACTCAACGATCTCGATAGAGAGTGAAGCCTGCAGATACTGTCTCATGAAGAATACCATCATAGGAGCAGCGATCGAAGGAAGGATGAGCATAAGAAGGTTATTTGTAAGACCGAGCTTATAGCACATCTGATAGAAACCGATCGATGTTACCTGTCCGGGGATCATCATGACACCCATGATAAAGCTGAAGAATCCGTCTCTAAGCTTCCACTCATAAGCTGTAAGAGCATAAGCAGTAAGTGAAGAGAAGTATACAGCGAGTGCTGTAGCGAATACGGAAACTACACAAGAGTTCTTGAAACCAACAAGCGGATTGAAATCCTTACCGTTGAATACCTTCCAGTTGTTCATAAGATACTTAGAAGGGATAAGGCTTACAGCGTGCTGCTGGATCTCAACTGTAGATCTTGTAGCGTTAACGAACAAGATGATGAAAGGAAGGATACAAACAACTACCAGGATACAAGATACGAGATAGATGACTGCCATGTAGATGGGGTTCTTCCTCTGGTTAAGCTTGGGAGCTGCCTTTCTGGCTGCCTCTTTGTCAATTGTCTTAACTGTTGTATCGACCTCAGACATTTACGCCACCCCCTTTGCTTTAAGTTTTGCAGCCTTGATAGCTGCCTTACGAGCCTTCTTAGCCTTCTCAGCGTCCTTATCTCTGTAGATATAGAATACTGCGCAAGAACATACTACGATGATCGCGAACATGATCAAGCTTGCGGCACCGGCCTTAGCATACTGATACTTACCGGTGAAAGCCCATTTGTAGATAACTACGTTTGTTGTAAGTGTGGCATTGTTCGGTCCGCCGTTCTGGAAGAGGTACGGAATATCGAACATATTGAGACCACCGATGAGGGATGTAACAAGCGAGAACAACATGATCTGTCTGATACAGGGAAGTGTAACAAAGAAGAACGTCTGTGATCTGTTTGCTCCGTCTATCTCAGCAGCCTCGAATATCGAAGGATCGATACCGATAACGCCTGATATCAATGTGATCATAGTATATCCGAACCACATCCAGAACTGGATGAATGCAACGATATACTGTGCTGTTGATTCCTTAATTACGAAGTTGATAGGTTCACTAATAAAGTGAAATCTTGTAAGGAGATCATTTACGGGACCCATAGGATACCCGAAGAATGAGTTGAACATGATAGCTACCGTAGCAGCTGTGATGATGTTGGGCATATAGAAGGTTACTTTGAAGAAACCCTGGCCCCTGATCTTGCTTCTGTTATCCGTGAACCATGCGGTCAGGAGAAGCGCAAGTCCCATCTGCGGAATAAAGTTCATGATCCACAGTTTACACGTATTGCCGAAGGATACTTTAAACATGTTCGTCTTAAAGACATCCTTGAAGTTTGCAAATAAGCCGTCTTCGGAAACTTCGGTGATCCAGTGCACTGCTGCAGGATTAGCACCCTTAAGATCCGTAAACGCAACATAGATCGTGTAAATGATGGGATATAAGGTGAACAAAGAAAAAGCGACTACAAACGGAATAGAGAAGATGTAGCCGTACTTTGCATAACTAATAGTCTTTCGATTACCCATAACACCCGCCTCGTTGTTGTGTATGTTTTTAAAGACAACAAGAGGGCGGCTTCGGCAACCGAAGCCGCCCCTTGCTGTAAGTTAGATGATTAAACTACGCGTAAGCGCCGCTATAATTTATTCAATCTGAATCAACGATTAAAGACCAAGGAGATCTGTAACGTTGTTTGTGAAGTTCTCGATAGCCTCGTCACGTGTAACCTCACCGTGAGCGTAGTAACCAGCCTGGTTCTGCCACTCAGCGTTGATGTTCTCATCGTACTGTGTCATACCTTCACCGGAAGCGTATGAGTTAGCGGGAACGAATACTTCGAACATGTTCTGTCCACCAAGGAAAGCGGATGTACCATCGGACATATCCATAACTACTGCAGATGCAACGGAGTCAGATGTGTATGTACCCTCAGGCATGATACCGTCAGTAGCATAGTTATCTGTGCTAAGCATTCCGTTAGCCCAGTAGTACTGGAGACCTGTTGTAGATGTATCAAGAGTGATCCACTCGATGATCTGTCCAACTGCTTCCTTCTTGTCGGAGTTAGCGTTGCAAAGAACCCAAGAACCGCCCCAGAAGAAACCTACGGGAGAAGGACAAACTGCCCAGTCACCATATGTGCCTTCGCCTTCTGCAGAACCACCGCAATTAGGAGCGAGTGTGTAGTTAACGAGCCAAGCAGGTCCGAAGAAACCGAATACAGGCTTGTCACCTACGCCAGCCATATCTGCAAACCATGCATCCTGCCAAGCAGTTGTATCGTTGCAGTAACCGTTGTCGATAAGGTTCTTAGCGATGTCAAGGAAAGACTCTCTGTTAGGGTCGATGTTAAGCTGCTCGTCATCTGTAAGCCATGCAGATGTGCCGGGCTGATGCTTAACTACGTTCCACATATCACCGATAGAGGAAACGATTGCGATGTTGTTGCTAGCAAGTGTAGCTGCTGTATCCCAGAAAGCGTCCCAGTTGTTAGAACCGGCACCGATCTGTGTAGCGATCGTATCAGGATCATCTGTACCGAATACTTCAGTAGCGATAGATCTTCTGTAGATGAAAGCACCACCAGTTGTCTGATAGCCGAGAGCTACAACCTTACCGTCAGGGTTAGTACCAGCATCAACTGTGTACTGAGCGATCTGAGCAGCTGCGATCTCGTTCTCTACGTCGATACCAAGATCTTCGTAAGGAGCAGCGTAGCTAGCCATGTCACCCTGTGTATACTTGATGATGAAAGCTTCCTCACAAACATACATGTCAGGAGCATCCTCACCGCCGTTGATCAGAGCCTGGTCAAGAGCGGGCTGATAAGCCTGGTCTGTTGTAGGGATAACTGTCTTGTTGATTGCATACTGTGCTGCGAAGTCGGGATGGGAATCAAGGAAAGCCTGAACCATCGTAGGAACTTCTTCTGTGAAAGCATAGAGGTTGATGATTTCCTTACCGGAAGTATCCTCTGTTGTTTCATCACCTGCGGGAGCTGCTGTTGTCTCTCCACCTGCGGGAGCTGCTGTTGTTGCATCTGTCTCTGTTGTAGAACAAGCAGTAGCGAGTGCAGCCATCATGCAGAAACTAAGCATACCTGCCACAAATTTCTTCATAGTTTTTCCTCCTGATTGTTGGAATAATAATTTTCTGCTTACGCATTGTGTAGTTTGACTAAAATCCGGCCGGAAATTAGTGTTTACAACGCAATAATACCTAATTCGCCTATATATTTCTTTACCAATGTTGCTCATTTTTATACAAATCTTGCTAAGTTTTGCACTTTGCACTAATTCCGACCGATTTTTTAGGTGAATTTAGTCATATTGAATGTATAATCACTTTATCAAACTTAGAAAGTAGTAAATATGGAAGATTTCTTTAAAGCAAACAGCCCCGCAATGCGCTTTTTGACGGCAATTTTCAACCTTATCGCGGTCAACATCATGTTCATCATCTCATCGCTCCCGGTCATTACGGCAGGAGCCGCCCTCACCGGTCTTATCAAGATCGTCTACGAGATCCTCGAGGGTGAAGAAGTATTCCTCATCAGGGATTTCACCAGAGCCTATATATCTAATTTCAAGAAAGCTACATTATTCTGGCTTCCCTATATCTTACTCTGGGCTTTCCTCGGATATGACATTTTCCTTGTATGGAACAAGCTCGAGGGAACATCATTCTGGATGATGATCCCCCCTATCCTCATTCTTTTGATTATTTCTTGTATCGCGGTATATGCGTTCCCGCTTATTTCACTGTTCAAGGATACATTTAAGAATACCCTGAAGAATGCTCTGTTCCTTGCTATCGGCAATCTGCCGACCACCGTCATGATCCTCGTTATACATGCACTGATCATCGGCGTTCTTCTTCGAGTTGATTCATTCTCTGTCATCCTGGGCAGTCTCATGCTCTTCATAGGCATCTCCGTCACCGCTTTAGTTGACAGTATATTCGTACGAAGAACCTTGAAAAGATCAGGTTTCATCTCAATAGACCCCGTCAAGGTCGCAGAGCAGACTGCTGCCGATCAGGAGCAGGAAGAAGACTGATCTTTTTCTTATTTATATTATTAATATATATACTATATATACATCATATACATCGCCTTATCCGGCACATTTATAACATTGTTACACAAAGACAAACCGCCGATGTCTGCGAAGCAGGCACCGGCGGTTTACTATGGATAAGAAGAGGAAGGTAGTGTCTTAGGAATTCTTGATGCGCTCATAAATGCTCTGCGCATCGAGCTTGTAGAACTTGAGGAGCTCAGCTGCCTTACCGGACTGACCGAACTCGTCATTGATTCCAATTCTTGTGATCTTTGTGTTATTTGGAAGATCTACGGATGTGAGGCACTCAGCTACTGCACTTCCGAGTCCGCCGATAACGGAATGCTCCTCAACAGTGAATACTCTGCCTGTCTTGGAAGCGGATGCGATGATCGTCTCAGCATCGAGGGGCTTGATCGTGTGAACGTTGATGACCTCAGCGCTGATTCCGTCAGCCTCAAGGAGCTTAGCTGCCTCAAGAGCCTCAGCTACGCAGACACCGCATGCGAATATGGAGATATCCTTACCTTCTTTAAGTGTTACTGCCTTACCGATCTCGAACTTGTAGCTTGCAGGATCGTTGATAACGGGTACTGCAGCACGTCCGAATCTCATGTATACGGGGCCTTCCTTAAGGAGAGCTGCGCGAACAGCTGCCTTAGCCTCTGTATCATCGGAAGGAACGATAACCGTCATGCCGGGGATAACTCTCATAAGAGCAAGATCCTCATTGCACTGGTGTGTAGCACCGTCTTCACCTACTGTGATACCGGCGTGTGTAGCACCGATCTTTACGTTGAGGTGAGGATAACCGATAGAGTTTCTAACCTGCTCGAAGTTACGTCCTGAAGCGAACATTGCGAATGAAGAGATGAACACGGGTGTGCCTGTGGTAGCGATACCAGCAGCAATACCTGTCATGTTGGCCTCTGCGATACCGCAGTCGATGTGTCTGTCAGGGAACTTCTTCTTGAATACGGAAGTCTTCGTTGCGCCTGCAAGGTCAGCATCAAGTACAAGGAAATCCTTGAACTCGTCACCGAGCTCGGCGAGAGCGTTTCCGTAGCTCTCTCTAGTTGCTATCTTAACAATATCATTACTCATGTTGGTCTAACTCCTCCACTCAGATTGCTGATCTGATCTCAGCGATCGCTTTCTCATACTCTTCGGCATTAGGAGCCTTACCATGCCATCCTGCGTTGTCTTCCATGAAGGAAACACCCTTACCCTTAGTGGTCTTCATGATGATAGCAGTGGGCTTGCCCTTTGTCTCACGAGCCTTATTCAAAGCATCTCTGATCTGAGCAAAATCATGACCGTCGATGTTGATAACGTTGAAGTTGAATGCTTCGAACTTCTTGTCGATAGGATAGATGTTACATACATCAGCTACACGACCGTCGATCTGAAGGTCATTGTTATCAACGATAACGCAGAGGTTATCAAGGTTGTGTGCACCGGCGAACATTGATGCTTCCCAGATCTGACCTTCCTGGATCTCACCGTCACCAAGGAGAGTATAAACTCTGTAATCCTCACCCTTGAGCTTTCCTGCGAGAGCCATACCCGTTGCAGCGGAAAGACCCTGGCCGAGTGAACCGGAGCTCATGTCTACGCCGGGAGTCTCGTTCATGCAGGGGTGACCCTGAAGATATGAACCGAGCTTTCTGAAAGTCTTAAGATCCTCTACGGGGAAGAAACCTCTGTTAGCGAGAGCAGAATAGTATCCGGGAGATGTGTGTCCCTTGGAAAGAACGAATCTGTCACGCTTGGGATCCTTAGGATTCTTGGGGTCGATGTTCATCTCCTCGAAGAAGAGATATGTGTACATGTCAGCTGCGGACAGCGATCCGCCCGGGTGACCCGAAGCGGCGCTGAACACTGCCGTAACAATTCCTTCGCGGACCTTAGCCGCGGTTGCTTTAAGTTCAATGTCAGTCATTGTTAATTCCTTCTGTTACTTTAGTTTTATATCCGATCAAGCAAAGGGATTCTCGGAAGGATAAAGGTCTCCTGCCTTACGTGCGAATCCGAGATCTGTGCCCTCGAGGCCGAGGTACTTGAATACTTCGTAAAGAGCCTTTCCGAAGTGACCGAAAGCAACGGCACCGTGGTGAGGGAAGTTGTTCTGGATAAGAACGTGACGGTAGAATCTGCCCATCTCAGGGATAGCGAATACACCGATACCACCGAAGGACTTAGTAGCAACAGGGAGAACCTCACCCTCTGCAACGTAAGCTCTGATCTGAGCATCAGATGTAGACTGAAGTCTGAAGAATGTGATGTCACCGGGAGCGATATCACCCTCGAGAGTACCGTTTGTAACCTCAACGGGAAGTGCTCTAGCCATGATCATCTGGTTCTTCATCTCGCATGCAGCAAGCTTCTTGGAGCATGTGTTACCACAGTGGAAGCCCATGAATGTATCTGTGTGCTTGTAGTCGAACTTGCCCTTGATGGACTCTTCGTACATATCCTTAGGTACGGAGTTGTTGATATCGAGAAGTGTAACGATATCCTCGGATACGCAGTAACCGATGTACTCGGAAAGAGCACCGTAGATATCAACCTCACAAGATACGGGGATACCCATACCTGTAAGTCTGGAGTTTACATAGCAGGGAACGAACTTGAACTGTGTCTGGAATGCGGGCCAGCACTTACCTGCGATAGCAACAAACTGCTTGGAACCCTTGTGAGCCTCGATCCAGTCAAGGAGTGTAAGCTCGTACTGAGCAAGCTTGCCGAGGATCTCGGGCTTCTTGTTGCCTGCACCAAGCTCCTCTTCCATTTCCTTGATCTTAGCAGGGATTCTCTCGTCACCCTCGTGGTTCTTGAAGGACTCGAAAAGATCAAGCTCGGAGTTCTCCTCGATCTCTACACCCATTCTGTAAAGGGGCTCGATAGGAGCGTTACAAGCGAAGAAGTTCTGAGGACGGGGACCGAAAGAAATGATCTTAAGGTTCTTAAGAGCGTAAAGAGCTCTTGCGATAGGAACGAATTCCTTGATCATGTCAGCGCAATCCTCTGCATCACCAACGGGATACTCGGGGATGTAAGCCTTTACGCCACGGATCTTAAGGTTGTAAGAAGCGTTGAGCATACCGCAGTAAGCATCGCCTCTGCCGCCGATAAGGTCATTCTGTGTCTCCTCAGCTGCTGCGCAGAACATAACGGGACCGTCGAACTGCTGAGCGAGCATTGTCTCGGAGATCTCGGGTCCGAAGTTACCGAGATATACGCAAAGAGCATTACAACCTGCAGCCTGAACGTCTGCAAGAGCCTGCTTCATGTGGATCTCTGACTCTACGATACAAATAGGGCACTCATAGATATCATCTGCGCCGTACTTCTTTGTGTAAGCGTCGATAAGTGCCTTTCTTCTGTTAACGGAGAGTGACTCCGGGAAACAGTCACGGCTTACAGCTACGATACCGATCTTTGCCTTGGGTGCATTAAACATTTTGATTCCTCCTTATAATGCCATAGGTATTTTGATTACTTACTGATGTCGATGTTCTCGCCCTTAAGTCCCATGAAATGACCTGCTTCACCTGCAGCATCGGGATGAGCGATGAGCCACTTATTAACAGCTGTGATGAGAGAGTCCTCATTGCTGTTTCCTACAGCAACGGGAGCATGCTCTGCTCTAAGCTCTGTATTAGTGCCCTTGGGGAGAACTACTGCAACCTTGAAGCCCTCGGGATTAGCGGAGCAGGGTGCGTAGTGAAGAGTGTTTGCATAGATCTCCGCAGCCATGCCCTTCTTGAAGTAGAAAGCAACGACCTTGGATGTGTCATATGTATTATCCTCTTCGATATCCTCTCTCTTACCGAGAAGGAGGATAGCGTCAGTAGCAAATACGTTGATCTCAGAGCTTCTGTGATACTCGAGAGCATTGAGAAGTGTATTCTTACCGCTGCAGTGACCGATCTGGATATCTGTCTCACCGTAACAGATCTCTCTGATCCTGCTGTAAGCGGATGTGGACTCGAGAGATGCGAGACCGGGCTCGTATACTACATTCTCGGGGATAGGCATTGATTCCATTGCTTCAACGATGGGAGCGAAATTTACCTCTGTGATAAGCCTTCCGTAATTTCTGAAACGCTTGTCTTCAGCATTGATGATTTCCATTAGTCTCTCCTTCCGGCGATAAACGCATATGTTTCTTTGAGAGCAGGATAGATCTTCTTATATTCCTGATATCTCTCTTCATAGAGCTTTACCTGCTCGGCGTCGGGATCGACACTCTGAGTTACCTTGATGAGCTTGGAGCAAGCCTCACTTACGCTTGCATATTCACCGTTTGCAACACTTGCAAGTATAGCCGCACCGAAAGAAGGACCCTCGGTATTATCTGTCTGGCTGAGCCTGATGCCGAGGATATCGGAAAGGATCTTGAGCCAGATCTTACTCTTGGAGCCGCCGCCGCATACGCAGGACTCTGTTACGTTGATACCCATCTCCTTAGCTGCCTCAAGGCAATCACGGAGTGCGAAGGATACGCCCTCGTAAACAGCCTGAGTCATCTCACCTCTTGTGGTATCCATGCTCATGCCTACGAATGCGGATCTTGCGTCTGTATCATTGATAGGGGATCTTTCACCCATAAGGTAAGGAAGGAAATAGATCCTGTTCTTACCGAGGTTCTCTTCCTTGATAAGTCCGCCTTCTCTGCCGTAATCGTTAGTCTCGCAGATCTCCTCGAGCCACCACTTGTTACAGGAAGCGGCACTCAGGATACAACCCATTACATGATATGCTCCGTCAGAGTGAGCAAATGAATGAAGGTGATTCTCGAAGTCCTCGCTGAAGGAATTCGAGCTGATAAATACCGTACCGGATGTACCGAGGGAGATATTGCACTTG
Organism: Ruminococcaceae bacterium KH2T8; assembly: GCA_900111435.1. Lineage (NCBI taxonomy): Bacteria > Bacillati > Bacillota > Clostridia > Eubacteriales > Oscillospiraceae > Ruminococcaceae bacterium KH2T8. The sequence goes on along the minus strand of FOIY01000004.1, from coordinate 215,874 downwards.
CCTTCTCCTACGATACCCATACCTACTGCAGCGCCTGCGTTATCGCCAGCACCTGCCGCTACGATACATGTGCTCGTGATACCGAGTTCCTTGCAGAGCTCAGGCTTAACCTCGCCTACCTTCTCGTAGCTTTCGTATACCTTGGGAAGCTGAGCTTCGGTGATGCCCAGGATGTCGCACATCTCCTTGGACCAGCATCTGTTCTTTACATCATAGAAGAGCGTTCCTGATGCATCGGAAGGATCCGAAGCACATACGCCCGTAAACATATATGTAAGATAATCCTTGGGAAGCATGATCTTGCTGATCCTGCTGAAGTTCTCGGGTTCGTTCTTCTTCATCCAGAGGATCTTGGGAGCCGTAAAGCCCGCATAAGAAATATTACCCGTAAGCTCCGTGAGCTTTCTCTTGCTGATCTCGGTGTTGAGCCAGTCGGATTCCTCCTGGGATCTTCCGTCGTTCCAGAGGATAGCCTTTCTGATGACCTTATCATCGCTGTCCAATGTTACCAGACCGTGCATCTGACCTGCCACGGAAATACCCGCGATCTCGCCGTCACCTGTGGATGCTACCAACTCTTTGATTCCGTCTACTGTCTGCTTGTACCAATCTTCGGGGTCCTGCTCGGACCAGCCGTTCTTGGGGAAACTGACCGGATACTCTCTCGATACGATCTTAAGGATCTCGCCTTCGCCCGTCATGAGCAGGAGCTTAACCGCTGAAGTACCGAGGTCAACGCCAATGTATCTCATAATTCCTCCGTTTTATCCTATTGTATTCACACCGACATATTATCCAAGAAAAAGGGAGTTTTCGATGCCCAATTTTGGATATTTTCAATATAACATTTTATACAAGATGCCTAAATTGTGCAAATCTTGCTGTCACATTAATCGGACATTTTCGCCATGAAATCACCGATTTTCCCTTATTTTTCAGACTTTCCGCAAATTTCACGCACTTTTTGATCTATTGTCAAATTCCTTGACAAATATTGCTATTTCACAGAGAGCGCACGCTTATCAGTATTTTTTAAACTTTAGTCATAATTTATTAAACATACTTATATATAATGCAAATATGCGATAACTTACACGGGAGGTAACGGGATATGAAGATATGCGCTTTTATCGGTGACATGTACCGTGACTATTCTGCTGCGATAATAATAGAGCTCAAGAAGAAGGCCTGGGAAAGAGGACATTCCCTCGATATTTTCGGAAACTGTTCGGTTCCGACGGAGAACCCTCTCCACGTTGAGGGTCTTAAGAGCATCCTTAATATCCCTCCCCTTAAGGATTATGACGGTATCATCCTCTGTGCGGATACCCTTAATCATTTCGGTATGAACAAGGAGCTGATCGACAGGCTCAGCACCGCCGATGACCTCCCTCCCATCATCAGCCTCAGGTCAGATGAAGCGGGATTCTATAATATCGTCCCCGATAACAGACAGATAATGCACGATATCACGGCTTTGGTACTCAGCAAGGTCGAGGGCGACGATATCGGATTCGTGACCGGTCGTGACGATCTTCTCGACTCCGCCGAGAGACGTGCGGGATTTGAGGACGCCATGAAGGAAGCAGGCCGAAAGGTCAGCGAAAATCTTATATTCCACGGCAATTACTGGATCGATCAGGGTCCCCAGCAGGCTGATTTCTATATCCGTCCCGACGGAACGCTCCCCAAGGCGATCATCTGTTCGAACGACTATATGGCCATCGCCCTGATGGACGAACTTATCCTCAGGGGCTACAGCATCCCGAAAGACACCATGATCACGGGTGTCGACAACATGGAATCCTCGGCCGTACACATCCCGTCACTTACGACATCGGAGATCTCGGAGACAACGCTCGCGGATTCGGCTATCGATTCGCTCGAGAAGATACTTTCGGGCAAGGACGTCGATTTCTACATCAACGTTCCCGGTACCCTGATCGAAAGGGAGAGCACCGGCAAATCCGATGAAGGGAACGATATCCAGGAAGCCTTCAGACAGCTCGAGATCATCAAGAAGACGAATCTCGATAAGTCCAGGGAATTCGTTCTCATAAGCATGGATTACGAGGATGCCCTTTCAGTGGATAAGTGTTTTGAGATCACTTTGAACTATCTTAAGAGCCTTGAGGTATTCCGTTCCTGTTACCTCTGCAGACACAGAGAGAACGACCGCGAACTCGGCGGATATTATCTTGATAACAAAGAGCCCAAGGTCGACAGCATACCGTTCCCGAGCAACAGGCTCCTTCCCGAAGGATTCGGTGGCAAGGCAGGCGATTCGTCCGTTACGATCTACCTTCCGATCCACTACCGAAATGAAGTCTACGGTTACTGCGTATGCGAATTCGATCCGAAAGCAGATGAATTCATCGACGAAAAGATCGAACTCGTAATGGTCATCTTCGGTCAGGCGCTCAACAGGATCGCGATGTACAATAAGCTCTTCGAGGTCGAGGATATCATGGATCTCTACGTCAAGGATGCTCTCACGGGTCTTTATAACAGACGAGGCTTTGACCAGAAGATCTCCGCCTTGTTCGACTCCAGCAGCAAGAACAAATACGGTATTGCAGTTGCGAGCATCGATATGGACGGCCTCAAGTACATCAACGATACGTTCGGACACTCCGAGGGCGATAAGGCTATCACGGGTATCGCCGAGTGCATCAAGAAGGCATTGGATCCCAATGAGTTCGTAGCAAGGATGGGCGGCGACGAATTCGAGGCCGTACTTGTCATCGATAATCCCGGCAGAGTCGGGCAGTTCATCAGAACCCTGAGAACCGAGATCAAGAACGCCAACGAAGTACTCGATGCCGAATATGTCCTGAGCGCCAGCATCGGTACGTGCGAGGTCAGCGAATGGAGCATGCTCATGGAATGTATGAACAAGGCTGATAAGGCTATGTATCTTGAGAAGAAGACAAAGAAGGCCGGCAGAGGTGAAGCTCCCCGATGAGAAAATACATCATCTGCTCCGACATCCACGGAAGATCCGAGAACCTGAAGCAGCTGCTCGCGGATGAGCAGGATGCAGACGGTCTTATCATAGCGGGAGATCTCGAGCTCGATCCCGACGTAATTGCCGACCTCGTATACAGAAACTACATGAACGACTGCCCGATACATGCCGTGTCGGGCAATTGTGATTCCTATAATCCCGCAGCGCAAAGACTGAGGCCGATCGACGTATTCGATATCGCGGGAGGCAACAGGGTCTTCCTGACACACGGCAACAGATACGGGGTACCCGGGACCGACGTCCTCTCATATGCAGCGGAGGAACAGGGCTGTAACATTGTTATATTCGGTCATACCCATATGTTTTTCTGCGAAAGAGAAGCCGGGATCTTATTTATCAATCCCGGCGCCTTAAAAAGCTTTGAATATGCGATCATGACCGTAAGCGATGACGGTTCCGTCTCGGTCGAAAGAAAAAGTATCCGTTAAGACTCGGACTTCTTATCCTTCTTATCCTTTTTGTCTTTCTTCTCTTCTGCTTCGGCCTTCTTATTGATCTCGTTATACTTGTTCACGATGAAGTCGACAGTCTTTTCAGCACCATGACCGATGTTCACCCATGTCTCGGCACGTGCCTTGTCTCTTCCCTCTTTGTACTTATTGTCGTTAAGGCAATCGTCGATTATGGACTTGATGTCACCCATGTTATCGGCAGTAAGCTGCTTACCGAGATAAGGAAGGATCGAGTATGTCCAGGGTTCTTCATCGAGCCAGCTGTAGTCGTAGCAGATAGGATCAAATGACGTATCGGCATAGATGATAGGCTTATCGAATACGAGAGCAAAGTCGAAGAATACACCCGAGAAATCGGAGATAAGGATATCTGCCTTATTGAGAGAATCGAAGTTATCGGGATTTCTGTCCCAACGGATCTGATCATTATCGGGATATTCCTTCATGATCTTCTCGATCATCTCTTTCTCGGATACGAAAGTCTGAGGATGGGGTCTGATAATTATGTCATAACCCGTCTTCACGAGCTCCGTGATGATCTTTGAACCGTAGCGGCTGAAGATCGCACTCTCACCCCAGGAAGGAGCAAGGAGGACCGTGGTCTTATCGCTCTTCTCAGGCTTTGCAGCCTGAGCCTTGATCATGAGATTGTCCATATAAGGAATACCCGTAAGGGCAAGATCCTTCGAAGGAAGATTACGCTTTTCCTCGAGTTCCCTGATCTGATCGATCTGGTATTCACCCGACAGGAGAACGGAATCGAAATAGTCCGTACCGAACATCCTGTAGCTCGCAACGTCGTTAGGCATGTGAAGGATGTGGATATAGTGATCAGCAAACTTCGACCTCTTCCACTGATAGACCTCAAGACCCGGAGTAGTAGCGATGACGACGGAAGCATTAACGAGGTTGAGCTTAGCGAAAGCCTTATTTCCCTCGCCTACGAACTCGAACTTTACATGCTCATACTTCTGCTCAAGAGCGGGATCGTCAGGAGAAGATGTCCAGTAGACAACATCTATGCCCCTCTTCTCGAACTCGTCACAGATGGGCTTAAAGACTTCCCAGTAGCGCTTTACCTCGGCGAAGATAAGATAGGGGATCTTGTTGCCCTCCATCTTGTTCTGCTTGCCGCTCGTAAATAAGAACTTGAGCTTGATCCAAAAGACCTTAAAGAGGTAAACAAGGAAGCCGACGATACCGATAAGGATCGTAAAGAGCATGCTTCCCGTACCGGGATCTATATATAAAAGCATATATCTACTCCAAATTTAAACGTTTTTCCTGCCTATTGTATCACCTAGCCCGATTTTGTTAAAGCCGCGGGCTCTTCTTATCTAAAGTACCTGAAATCCGAAAACGCCGCCTGTCCTCCGACAGTCTTTTCGGACATTACAAAGAGTGCGAATCGTGCTCCCGTAAAGTGATCGAGAGTAAACTGCATCTTATGAACGTCTCCGATCGACCTGAAGCCGTCACCCGTGTCGATCAGGAATCTCACTTCATCCCTGCCGTCTTCAAAGTCGCACTCGGCGCGAAGCCTGATTTCATTTCCTCCGATAGCGAAAGACTCGATCTCCTTATCCTCCGAATACATAACGGCATGGTATCCGTCGTTTCTTCGGGTTATGCCGACATATGCATATTTACCCTGAAGGATCGCAAGTCCTGCGGTATCGCCTTCGCTAAGCGAAGAAAGATCGACCGTAACTTCAGCTGAGCAGCGCGGACCGACCGTCCTTTGGGTAAGAGTATTCCTCGCATGTGTCATGTCAGAGCTGAGCTTGTCGGTCCTGATCGTTACTTTACCTGCCTCGGGATCTCTGTCAACCAGAGACAGGTCAGGCTCGTGGTTGAACTGCCAGAAGCTCTTGAATCCGAAGCTTCCGTATTCTTCCTTATCGTCGGATGTGCCCCTGAAGTCATCGCTTCCGACTAGCGGCCTGTACTTATAGTCAGGACGAAGAGAGGTCGTTTCGATCTCGCGTATATCCGTCTCGAAAGTAAACCCTCCGTTTTCCTTACGGACCGGAACTACCACGGGGATACGCCCGAGCGCACCGTTATCCCTGAAGAGGACTGCATGCCATACACCTTCGGGACCTTCTACTATACCGCCCTGCGCTGCGCCGTCGTGTCTGTCACCGAGGTCGGTATCAAGGATATCTCCTCCGACGAACTCTCCGTCTAACGAATCAGCGGAGAACATGGCCTCGACCCTTCTCCATCTGTCGGGCAGCGAGTGTATGAGGAACAGATAATATCTGCCGTCGATCTTATAGATATGTGAACCCTCGTATCCCAGGATCTTCGCCTGCGTATCGCTTACCAGGAGCCTTTTAAGTCCCCCTTCCTTCGGCGCCTTCAGATCCTTATCGAGCTCCGTGATGTATACGTCTTTGTTACCGTGAACTACATATACCCTGTCTTCGTCAAAAAGGAGCGAGAGATCGTAGTAAAAGCCTTCGGTCACGATCCTTGTCCAGGGACCGTTCACGGAAGGCGAACGGTAGATATAGGTCTTTTGCGTGTCATTACATGAGAAAGCCACGTAGAACTCTCCCCCGTGATGGCGGATGGAACCTGCCCACATGCCCTTGCCGTATATATGCTCATCACCTTCGAGCCTTTGTCCCGCAGTTCCGTCTATGCTGTCAAATACATAGGAAGCATGCTCCCAGTTGATGAGATCATATGACCTTAAGATCTCTCCTCCCGGCATAAAATGCATCGTAGTCGTGATCATGTAAAAAGTGCCGTCGACACAGATCACGTCGGGATCCGGGATATCGGTCATGAGTATTGGATTCTTCCCTCGGACAGGCTGCATAAGTGACCTCCTGAAAGCTAGTCTTACATAATTAAACCATAAATCCCCGAATATCTTTCGTTTGTCGGGGGAAAAACACAAAAATCGGGTGGGAATGTTCCTTAAAAGTAATTATAATCAAAGCAAGGATAGGAGAATCAAAGTATGCGTATCTGTGCATTTATCGGTGACATGTACCGAGATTATTCGTCTGCGATCATCAAGATATTGCAGCGCGAATCTGCCGAGCGCGGACATCAGCTGGACATATTCGGCAACTGTGCGGTGCCGAGTGAGAACCCTCTGCATGCCGAGGGTCTTAAAAGCATACTTTCATTACCCGACCTGACCTTATACGACGGTATCTTCCTGTGTTCGGATACATTAAACCACGCAGGCATGAACAAGAAACTCCTCGACAACTTAAGATCCACCGAAACGGAGCTTCCTCCGATCATCAGCCTGAGATCTGCCGAAGAGGGATTTTATAACATACTCCCCGATAACCGTCAGCTGATGTATGAGGTCGCAAGGCACGTCATATCGCTGTGCAAGACCGATGACATCGGATTCGTCACGGGACGCGACGACTTAAAGGATTCTTTCGAGAGGCGCGCGGGATTTGAAGAGGCCATGCGCGAGATGGGATACGACATCAACGAAGATCTTGTCTTCCACGGCAATTACTGGGTCAATCAGGGCCCCGAGACAGCCGATTTCTTTATCCGCGAAGACGGCTCGCTCCCCAAGGCGATAGTCTGTTCCAATGACTATATGGCGTGGGGACTTATCGACGAACTGGTCATCAGAGGTTACAAGATCCCACAGGACGTAATGGTCACGGGTATAGATAATCAGCCCACGTCGGATAAGAGGATCCCTTCTCTTACAACCTCCGAGATTTCGGAAGAAACGCTCGTCAGGATAGCTCTAAACAGTCTCGAGAAAGTAGTTGCAGGCGAAGAGATAAGTAAGACCATCCATGTCCCGGGACATCTGATCATCAGGGAGAGCACGGGCGGCACGACAGACCGCGATATCAACGAAGCCTATTCGCTCCTCGACTACATGCAGAAAGAATACTATGGCAAGGCTCTCGCTTTCGTGATCCTCAATTCCGATTACGGCGAGTCCCTCTCTTATTCGGATGCCATAGACATAACTCTTGATTATCTGAGCGACACGAGGCTGTTCAAGAGATGCTTCCTCGTAAGGCACCTCGAGAATGACCGTGAGATCATCGGTTATTGTGACGGCAACGGCAAGCATGTCGAAAGGATCACATTCCCGGCCGATCGGCTGTTGCCCGTATACTTCGACGAAGAAAGGACGATCGTCAGGATCTATCTGCCCATCTACTACAAGAACGTAGTATACGGTTATACCGTTCTGGAACTCGATCCCGATGCCGAGCAGTTCATAGACGAAAAGATCGAGTTCACCATCATGCTCTTCGGTCAGACTCTGAACAGGCTCGATCTCTATGAGAAGCTCTTCGAAGCCGAGGACATAATGGACCTCTACATAAGGGATGCACTGACGGGAGTCTATAACAGGAGAGGATTCGAGAACAGTATCTCCCCTCTTCTTAAGAACGACGATGAGAACAGGCCCAAGATCGCCGTCGCGAGCATCGATATGGACAGGCTCAAGTATATAAACGACAACTTCGGACATTCCGCCGGAGACGAGGCTATCAAGGCCATCGCGAACTGCATCGGTTCTACGCTGAACGAAGGAGAGTTCGTGGCAAGGATGGGCGGAGACGAATTCGAAGCCGTACTGATCCTTGATTCCAACGAGAGGATAGGTCACTTCATCCGTTCGTTCAGAAAGGCCATAGAGGAAGCAAACGAGAAGCTCAATGCCGAGTATACCCTGAGCGCGAGTATCGGCATATGTGAGGTCGCCGACTGGAATTCGCTCATGGACAGCATGGATAAGGCAGACGATGCCATGTATATCGAGAAAAAGATAAAGAAGAACAGAGACCTTTTGTAATATCTGTTCGTACTGTATCATAAGACAAATAATCAAATGGAGGATCAACATGTCAGAACACATCTTTGCTACGAATCCGATAATGCCCGGATTCTATCCCGACCCGTCTATCTGTGCGGTCGGTGAGGATTATTACCTCTGTAATTCCACTTTCGCTTATTTCCCCGGACTGTCCGTGATGCACAGTAAGGACCTCGTGCACTGGGAGCAGATCGGAAACGTGCTCGACAGACACTCTCAGCTCCCTCTCGAAGGCGCTGATCATTCCCAGGGACTCTTTGCTCCCACGATCCGTTACTATAACGGCGTTTTCTATGTTATCTGCACTAACGTAACTCACGGCGGCAACTTCATCGTTACTGCGACAAGTCCCGAAGGACCCTGGTCCGAGCCTCACTACCTCAAGGAGGCGGACGGTATCGACCCTTCCCTCTTCTTCGACGATGACGGAAAGTGCTACTACATCGGTACTCACGAGAATCCCGACGGAGGAGCAAAGTATAACGGTGACTGGTATATCTATATCGCTGAGGTAGACCTCGAGAACTGGTGCCTCAAGGGCGAGAAGAAGGATGTATGGAACGGCGCTCTCAAGGGCTGCATCTGGCCCGAAGGACCTCATATCTACAAGGAGAACGGCTACTACTACATCATGCACGCAGAAGGCGGCACAGGCCCCGAGCATTCCGTCATGATCTGCCGCAGCAAGGAGATCTGGGGACCTTATGTCGGCAATCCCAAGAACCCCATCCTTACACACAGACATCTCGGTAAGGACTACCCCATCAAGTATGTAGGTCACGGAGATATCATCAAAACACCTAACGGCGAGTGGTTTATGACAATGCTCGCAGTAAGACCTCTTAACCGTTATACAACAATGGGACGTGAGACATTCCTCGCTAAGTTCATCTGGGAGGACGAGTGGCCCGTAGTCAATCCCGGCGTAGGTATGCTCACCGAAAAGGTTGAGATCGATCTTCCCGCATGGGATCCCGAGAAGGATCCTACGTCCTATACATGCAGGACAGGTCACAAGAATACTATCCCCGGTACGGATAAGGACTACAAGTTCGCAGCCATGAAGGAGCTCGGAGACGAATTCCTCTTCCTTCGTAACTATCCCGACGATATGTATAAGCTCGACGGTGAAGGCTTGAAGCTCAAGGCAGGTAAGGACGATATCAAGGCTGTGGCAAGTCCCTCCTATATCTCTATCAGGCAGCAGCACCATCACTTCACATCGACAGCTACCTTTGATGCTTCCGTACTCAAGGCAGGCGAGAGCGCAGGTCTCGTTCTCATGCAGAACAACCTTTATAATCTCCGTGCTGAAGTCATCGATGGCGAATGCAAGATGATCCTCATGCAGGACGGCAAGGACGAGGTCATCGGTTCTACGGCAGCAAGCGGAACAGTTAACGTTTCCGTTGTCGTTGACGGTCTCGAGACAAAGGTCATCTGCGACGGCAAGGATCTCGGTACCGCATCCGTAGCTAACCTCTCAACTGAGGTAGCCGGCGGCTTCGTAGGATGCTGCATCGGTGTATATGCTTCCGCTAACGGCAAGGATTCCGATACATATGTAAACTTCACGGAGTTCACATACAAGGCCGACTAAGTAAAGACACAACAAAGAAACAACCCCTCTTATCGGCTCAGTCCTCCGCGCTTCGCTTGTGCGGAAGAAGCCTCAAAGAGGGGTGTATCTTTTAGATTGATCTGAGATAAACACAAAGAAATAACCCATTTCGAGGCGACCTCCGCAGGCGCGTAAGCGACGAGGACCGGAGCCGGGGGAATGGGTTATTTCTTACTTCTTGTTTTTCTCTCTAAGTACAAACGCGACTATCGCAAAAAACGCACATATCATCGCGAATACGGAATAAAGGATGCTCTTAAGTCCGATCGCGGTAAGTACAAATATGAAAGCGACAACGAGGAATGCTATCGCCGTGATGAGCATCTCTTTATTCTTCTTCAATGCTACAAAGTTTAATGTCTTTATGAATTCCTTGAGAGGATTATTCTTAAGATCCACATCGTCGTTCATAAGATCCGCTCGTGATATCTCGAACTCCTTGCTGAGGCGCCTTATGCACTCGGTATCAGGGCGCACGGCAGCCTTTTCCCAATCAGCTACGAGCTTAGTGCTCACGCCGATCTTTCCGGCGAGCTGTGATTGCGAAAGCTTCCTTTTCTTTCGAAGATATATGATCTTATCCGAGATATCCATACTATAGTAATTATAGCCGCGGGAAAGGATCCGGGCAATCGGAAAGATCATACGGGTTTCCGGTGATAGATTGACCTTTCGTTAGTTTATTGGTATATTACCGACAATACGCAACATGCGTTGCGCAACGATTGTTGCAATAAGGGATAAGATATGCCGCCAAGAGCAAAAGTAACAAAGGAACAGATCATTGATGCTGCCCTCAACATAGTCAGGGAAAAAGGGATCGAAAAGGTCACTGCCCGAGAAGTAGGTAAAGCACTGGATGTGTCTTCACGCCCGGTATTTACCTACTACGAAGGCATGGATGAGCTCAAGACCGATCTGTTCAATAAAGCCATGGAGATCTACGGATCATACACGAATGACATTCAGACGGCACAAAGACCTCTGCAGGCATTCGGATATCAGACACTGAGATTCATATACGAAGAACCTGAGCTCTTTAAGATGCTCACATTCCCGGATACAGATAAGCGCGGCAGTTCATCGCTTATCGGTTCGCGTGCCGTGTTCGAGCATACTTTCGAGAAGATAAAGCGATCCGTCATCAGTTCAATGGACATGACCGAACATGAGGCAAGGTGCTTTTACGAACATCTGTGGATCCATCTGATGGGACTCGGGATACTGATCATATCAGGCGGACTGCCCTACTCCGAAGTCGAGATACAGAAGATGATGTCAGAAGAATGTCTGGCTATCTGCAAGGCTACCAAGGAGATCTCCGGATTTGCAGGCGGAGATCCCGACTGGGGAGCAGAATTCGCAAAGGTACTGAAGAAGAAATATTAAAAAGAAAGGGATATATAAATGGAAAGTTTGAAAAAGACGATCCTGAGAGATAACAGGACATGGACGGATAATATACTGCTGACTTATCTGCTGGCATATATCTGGATGTCTATAGGTGTCGTGATCTCGATATTGCTCGGCTGCGAATACTGGGGAAAACTGTTCTCTGCAGATGAGGACGTAATAACATTCATGGGTACATATGCGTCATTCTTCGGTATATGGGTCGCATTCATATTCGTTATCCTGATATTTAAGGGCAACCGTCCCATGATCAGGCAGCTCTGGCCTGAGAAGAAGAGTAAGATTTTCAAAGGCATCGGTATCGGTCTTATCGCAGGTTTCCTCCTTAATTCGATCAATGTCGTTGCAACTATCCTCATGGGTGACTTAAAACTCGCTTATTACGGTATTGAGGTAAAGCCTCTTGTCGGATTCTTGATCTTCATCATGATCCAGTCCGGCGCAGAGGAGATCCTCGACAGACTCTTTATTTATCAGAAGCTCAGAAGAAGATACAAGAACCCTGCAGTTGCCATCGTAGGTAATGCACTCTTCTTCCTGTTCCTTCACCTCGGAAATGACAACATCAACATCCCGAGCCTTGCCGAGCTCTTCCTGTGGGGAATACTCTTTGCACTCATAGTCTTCTATTTCGATAACCTCTGGTTGTCGATCGCTATGCATACGGCATGGAACTTTACGCAGAATATAATCTACGGACTTCCCAACAGCGGAATAGTATCAAAGTATTCGATCTGGAAGATCGATGCGGCTTCTGATGACTTCTTCTTCGACACGGGATTCGGTGTAGAAGGATCTTGGGGTGCGGTACTCGTTATTTGCATAGTGATCGGAGTACTGATCTTTGTTCGCAGGAATAAGGAAGCAAATGATATTTGGGCAGACTGGGTAGATCCCTGGGCCAAGAAAAAGGATACGAAAGAATCGGTAGCAAAAGCAACAGAAACAGCAGCTGAGTAATAACTTAAGATACGAATACACATTTGCAGAATGATCGACGTAATTCCCCTGATATCTTTTTGGTATCGGGGGATACTTCTTATTGACCTTAAAGTTTCCATTTGATATATTTGAGCGCATATCTTCAAATGTCGAATAAGGAGTACAGATCATGGGTTCATTAAAACAAAAGATCCTAAGGACACCCAGGACTTGGACGGATATCTTTCCGATCGCATGTCTTCTCGGTTTCCTCTTTACACTTTGCGGAATGCTTATCGCATATCTTCCGAGGTTTTATTACATATGTAAGCTCTTTACATCGGATCAGGACACGCTCGATCAGATGGCAAGCTACACCGATTTCACCGGTATCTGGGTACTGGCGATCGCAGTATTCCTCATCTTTAAGAACAACCGCCCCCTGATCAAGGTCGTGCTTCCCGACAACAAGAAAAAGATCTTACTCGGGATCCTCGCAGGAGCTCTTATCGGATTCGTATTAAACGGTACCGCCATCCTCGGAGCTTTCCTCATGGGAAACATCAAGCTCTCCTATAGCGGATTTAAGATCCTTCCTCTGATCGGATTTCTTATCTTCATTCCGATACAGTCAGGCGCCGAAGAGCTCGCATTACGTTGCTATGTCTATCAGAAGCTCAGAAGAAGATACAACAATCCTCTCGTAGCGATCATCGGTAACTCGCTGCTCTTTATGTCATTCCACTTGAGCAACAACGGAGTAAATATCGCATGTCTCTTCCAGCTCTTTGAGGTCGGTCTCTTCTTCTCGCTCATCATCTACTACTACGATAATTTCTGGGTGGTCGCAGCCGCTCACTCGGCTTGGAACTTCACGCAGAATATCACCTTCGGACTCTTAAACAGCGGTATCCCTTCGGCATGTTCTATCTTTAAGCTCGATGAGGCATCCAACGGATTCTTCTACGATACGGGATTCGGTGTAGAAGGCGCCTGGGGTACTGACATCTTGATGGCGATCGCGATCATAGTGATCATCCTGATGAACAGAGGCAAGGGCGAAAGAAATGACCTCTGGGCCCATTGGGAAAAGCATACTAGAAAGAAAAAGATAAGCGATGCCAAGCCCGCAGTCGAAACAACTGAAAACTGATACAAAATAAGAACGGGATGTCTCATAAAAGAGGCATCCCGTTTGTTATCTGTCATTCGTTCCACTTATAAAGTGCCGCGTATATTCCCTGCTTTGCCATGAGCTCTTCGTGCGTACCGCTCTCCTCTATTCCCTTCTCCGTAAGAACGAGTATGCGCTCCGCATTTCGGATGGTCGACAGACGGTGTGCGATAACGAGCGTCGTCCTGTCCTTGGCGAGCCTCTCGAGCGATTCCTTTACGATATTCTCACTTTCGTTATCAAGTGCGCTCGTAGCCTCATCGAAGATGAGTATCGGAGGATTTTTAAGGAATACTCTTGCGATCGAGATACGCTGTTTCTGGCCTCCGGAGAGCTTGACGCCTCGCTGTCCGATATCCGTATCGTATCCTTCGGGAAGCCCCATTATAAAGTCATGAGCATTGGCGAGCTTTGCCGCTTCGATTATCTCTTCACGAGTCGCTCCGGGACGACCGTAACTTATGTTATCGATGACTGTTCCCGCAAAGAGATATACATCCTGCTGGACTATACCGATATTGTCGCGAAGGCTCTTTAATGTTACGTCCCTTATGTCCTTGCCGTCGATCTTTATCGATCCGTTCGTAACATCGTAAAACCTCGGGATCAGGCTGCAGAGCGTAGTCTTTCCGCCGCCTGAGGATCCGACGAGAGCGACATAGGATCCTGCGGGAACATTGAGGTTTATGTGGCGCAAGACTCTGTGAGCACCGTCCTTATACTTAAATGAAACATCGCTGAATTCGATATCACCTTTGACGTCGGTAAGCTCGACCGCATCTTCTTTGTCTTCGATATCAGGCTCTATGCTGATCATCTCGACGAACCTCTCAAATCCCGTATATCCGTTCTGGAACTGCTCGGTAAAATCGACGAGCGTCCTTACGGGTTCGGTAAAGATATTTATGTAAAGAAGAAATGCCACGAAGTCGGGAACGGCTACGAGGCCCTTGGTCATGAGAACACCGCCTGACACGATGACGATGATGTTGATAAGGAGCGTAAAAGCGGTCATGCCCGAATGGAATACTCCCATGTTGAGATAGCTCGCTCTCTTCGCCGCGAGGAATCCGTCATTTCCAACCTTGAACTTCTCCCTCTCGATATCTTCGTTCGCGAAGGATTTAACTACCCTGATACCAGACAGATTATCTTCGATCTGAGTATTGATCTCGGCGATCTTTACCCTGTTCTGCCTGAATGCTCTTCTCATCCTCTTATTGAGGATATAAGCGAACGCGAACATGAACGGCAGCATGATAAAGGCGGCGATGGAAAGATAGCCGCTGATACCCGCAAGTATCACGAAAGCACCCGCGATCTTTATAAGCGATATGACGATATTCTCGGGACCGTGATGCAGGAGCTCGGTGATCTCAAAAAGATCGCTCGTGATCCTGCTCATGAGCTGACCTACCTTCTGATCGTCGAAGAAGGAAAAAGACAGCTTCTGATAGTGCGAGAATATCTCCGCACGCATGTCGTATTCCATCTTCGCGCCCATCACGTGACCTACATATGAGATATAGTAATTTGCGATGAACTGAATGATCACCAGAGCGATCAGGAGTGCGCCTATCGCATAGATCTTGTGAAGCCCGGACTCGGGTGTCATGTTCGGGATCTCCGCAGTGATCGTCCTTACTGCAAGCGGGATCACCAGTGCTATCACGGATGACACGATAGCAAAGAACATATCAAGGAAGAAGGTTCCGAGATAGGGCTTATAGTAACTTAGCATTCTCTTAAGATTGTTTTTCATGTTCTGTTTCTACCATTAAGAATCTGATCAGTCAATAAACCTCATTGAGTCGTCCTCAACGCTACGTTGTTTGTCTTTATCCGCGGCAGAGATTATCATGAGATCACGGTACCGATAAACAGATCGGAGGACAGATAAGATGAACAACAGTTTAGGAAACAACATAAAGGCTTTTCGAAAGAATAAGGGACTTACTCAGGAGGAGCTCGCAGGACTTCTTAATGTCACGCCTCAGGCGGTGAGCAGATGGGAATCGGAAGTCGGCATGCCGGATGTGGCAATGATCATTCCCCTGGCACAGATCCTCGGAGTCAGTACCGACGCGCTCTTAGGCTATGACATGATCCGCGAAGACAGCGAAGTTACGAACAGGATCAAGGAAACGGTCAGGAATATGTACGATGAGAAGGACCGTGCAGGCAGTAAGCTCAAGATCTGCGAATATCTCTCTACCGAGACGAATATCCATCCCGGAAACTATGAGATAGTCAAGGATTATGTGCAGCAGACCGGAAGCCTCAGCATGTACTGGGACGAGAAGCTCGAAGGATGCTACAAGGATCAGGACGATCATATCCTTGAGATCTTCAAAGACAGCATCAAGAAAGGTACATATCTGATCAGCCACTGCACGGACAGAGACCTCATCGATAAGACTCACTATTCGATCGCCTGGATATACATCCACATGAAGGATTTCGATAAAGCCAAGGAGCACATAAACGTACTTCCGGGACTCAACTCGACATGCAACAGAGAAGTACTCGAAATGGAAACGGTTTATTTCGATAAGGGCTTTGATCAGATGAAGGAAGTGATCGACAGTAAGAACAGACTTCTCTTCAGTACTGTCGCACGCCAGTTCTACACGGTAGCTCAAAACTACGGATGGTGGGGCAATAAGGATGAAGCTCTGGAGATGATCTCATGGTGCGACGGGATTATCGAAGCATTTGCAACAAGGCTTGATGCGATCGACAGCAAGGACTATATGCATATAAGATACATGAATGCTTTCCACAAGATGATCGCGCTCAAGAAGGCAGGTGATGATGCTAAGGCAGCAGAGGTTTATTCGGCATTCGTTAATGAGGTCAACGAAATGGCGGGTATCTCCGACGAACTCAAGAAAGAGAGTATCGCCATACTCGACAGAGAGATCGGTTACTACGGTAAGTTCTCGTAATAAAGCGGGTCAAATCTACAAACTCATAACCTCCGTGAGAGATCACGCTCTCGCGGAGGTTTGTTATATTCAGTCATGTACACAACTTGAATGTGACTGGTTTTTGATAAGCTCGCTCACGATTAAACTATTCTCATAAAGAATAGGGGATCGCTTATGAAAAAGAAGATCATTTCAAGTATCGTTATTACTTCCCTCATGCTGCTTAATTCGTGCAGTCTCCTTCAGAAAGGTCCGTATGAACCTTTTAAGTCGGGACACGGATTCTCGCTTATAGAAGAAGGCTACAGCGTGCCCGTTACCGCTCAATCGGATGCGTTATGCTGGGCCTGCTCCGGCGCTACCGCCATGCAGTATAACCTCATGCTGACAAGAGGTATAGACGACGAGATCGATATCGACTATCTGTCTCTTCTGGCATTCAGCGGAGATGCGGAAAGCGGCACCGAGGGAAATTACAGTAACAATCTCCAGCTGGCAGGAGGTCATCAGATCATGGTGATCGAAGCAGCTTCAAGTCACGATATAAACGGTTGCATACTGGTCGAAGCCGATGATCTCTCATCGGCCGACACCGAAGTGCTTCAGGACAGGATCAGGAACAACGGAGCCTTGACGGCCTTGATAGTTCCCGATTCAGATCAATTTGAATCCATACAGGAAAACGCCACCTATAACGTACCGAATGCCGAATTCAGGCTGACACATCATATGGTCACAGTTGTCGGCTGGGATGACGATTATCCGGCTGATACATTCGATCCGCCCGCTGCTTCGAACGGAGCATGGCTCATCCAGGACTCGCAGGGCACCGATTTCGGAGACGAAGGCTTTTACTGGATCTCCTACGACACACCCCTGTACGGCGTATGCGATTACATTCTCTCCGATGAATATACCGAGGTCTTATCTTACGAAGCCGGAGTACAGGCAGTGGCAGTTACGGAAGGCGAAACCGCCGTCGCGAATGTGTTCGATCACGAAGGTACTATAGGAGCGATCGGCACCTATACCACAGGATCCGATCAGACGCTAACGGTAGAGATCTACGATGGTGAATTCGGAGATCTTATCTGCACTAAGGAGCAGACATTCGAATATATCGGCTACCATACGATAGAGCTCGATGAACCCATAGATGTCGGTCGATATACCGTTGTAGTCAGATTCCCCGAGGGAGCTCCCGTTGAGGGGTCAAGTATCGAGACGGATCTGTCGCCTTTAGGCGGCGATTACGTCGGAACCGTAAGAGGATTTTATGCTTCCATAGAGGAAGGACAATCCTATATCTATTTAGACGGAGAATGGGTCGATATGAGCACGGACGGCATAGCGGATCAGATGGATTTCAGCTGTGAGACTCGCGAGACTTTGATGGGACTTACCTACAGGGACCGCGCGACGATAACCGAGGCACCGAATAATGCCTGCATCAAGGTACTCTATATCGCTTAAACTTTTCTTTACCCGATCGGGAATTTTCTTAAACTCATATTGACGTTGTATTTAATCTCCCTCTGTAAGATGTAACCATAGAAACAGAACACGGAACCACCTGATACGACCCGCATATATGATTGATCCCCGAAAGCCCGCCCTCCTGTGGCTTTCCGGGGATCTTTTATATCGTTCCGGGTCAAAAATGTAACTTTGTTACACTTTTTATCAGCCCTTCAAAAGAGCGCTGATATCCATGACATTGAACTTTCGGATCTTCTCATATTTGGACAGATCCTCATTTACCCTGTCTATCACGGACTGCCAGTCACCTTCTATGAAGCTCTTATCCTTTACAAAGATATCGCAGGTAAGCTCCTCGTCTCTTATATAGGACTTTACCGATGCTATCCTGTCATCGGCGGACTTAACCTTCTCCGAGATCCTATTTGAAGATACATTCTCACCGTTTATAAGGACGAGCATCGTATCTTTTCTGCCCTTTACATAGACCTTATTGTCGATGATCTTACCAAGGTCGCCCGTAAGGAAATATCCGTCAGGATCGAAAGCCCTCTTCGTTGCTTCCTCGTCATTGAGATAACCCTGAAATACATTAGGTCCCTTGATGGCAAGTTCACCGATACCGTCTTCGTCAGGATCTACGACCTTGGCATCGACATACTCAAGGAGCGTTCCCGCGCTGTCAAGATCGTCTACATCCGGGTAGTCGATAGCAAATCCCGAAGATGTCTCCGAGAGCGCATATGCATTCATCATGTGCATTCCCTGATCGATATACTTCTGCCTGATCTCGTGAGGCAGGTTAGATCCGCCGCAGAAGAGATACTTAAGCCTTCCGCCGAGTAGAGCCTTGAGAGGTACTCCGTACTGGTCGGCAGCATCACTGAACCTTAAGAATACGAGAGGTACCGCGCAGAATACGGTAGGCTTTGCGACAGCCATCTCCTGAGCCATCTCTGATATCTTTCCGGTCAGGTAGATCTTAAATCCGAATACCAGCGAGTAAAGGAAATTAAATATAGAGCCGTATGTATGATTAAGAGGCAGGAACAGATAGCAGACGTCGTCCTCGTTAAGAGGTGTCCTCTTGGCAAGAGCTTCGTAACTCGAAAAGATATTCTTTATCGAGAGCATGACTGCCTTGGGGAAGGATGTGGATCCGCTCGTAAATACGATCTTTACCGGAGCATCCTCGTCAGCAGGTTCGAGCGCAAAGAGACCTTCCGAAGCTGCCTTTCCTTCACTTAATATCGTATCGAATTCTTCCTCTATGCAGATATATCTGACATCAGGAAACTTCGGTCTTACTTCGTCCACTTTATCCTTCATTGCACTGCTGTAAAGGAGGCATTTAATGTCGCACTTCCTGATCGAATATTCGAGATTATCTCCGATCCAGTCCTTATTAAGTCCTACGCTTATTCCGACGTAGTTCATTATCGCTACGTCGAGGATCATCCAGGCGATCGAGTTGGGACTGTATATACCGATGTTGCTTCCCTTGAATCCGTTCGCGACAAAATAGTTCGCGGCATAGCTTACCTTCTCGATATATTCACCGAAAGTGATGCCTTCGTATTTTCCTTCCTTCATCTCGAAGAGGTATTCCCTATCGTGCCACTTCTCATTATCAGCTCTGAGGATACGTTCAAGTTCATTCATATTACTCACCTATCTTCCTTTCCAATAGTACATATTCATAGACATCCGTGATGTCATCTGCCGCATATTCCTGTGTCTTCTTACCGTCACGCATCAGCGCTCCGATACTCGATACTTTGCTCTTCATGAGCTCCTTCATTATCGCGTATACGAGAGCCTTACCGAGACCTCGGTGCGCCTGATCTACGCCCATATAGAGCATTACATATCGCTCAGGCTTCTTTTTGAGCTTTAAGATCTTCAGGATATTTACGGGGTTACCCGTATGGTATACGAGGTTGCCGTAATCGGGGATCGAGACATAGAATCCGACTGCCTTTCCTTCGAAGTAAGCGATCTTCGTCATGCTCATATCCATGATCTGCTCATAGCTCTTAAATACTTCGCAGAAATCCTCTTTCTGTACGTCCTTGAAGATCGGAAAATCACTGTAAAGATCCGTGACCAGTCTGTACACATCTTCTATCGCGGTAGAGAACTCTCCGGGCCCCGGACTTCTGATCTCATAGCCATGCGCGAGGAACTCTTTGAACCTCTCTTCGTAGATCTCATTCTGATACGAATCATCGATGGCCCTGAATGCATGAGATGTATAATGCTCCTTCACTTCATAGCCGTTATCCTTAAAGAGGTCGAAGTAGTATTCCCTGTTATAAGGCTCCCCCGTATAAGGTGATCCGAACCTGTTTATCTTGAGCCTGTACTTGATCCAGAAAGACGAATCAACGGGACCTTCGATCCTCTTATATCCCTTCGACTTACAGATATCGTATGCGCTGTCAAAGAGGAACTTCGCAACAGCCTTATCATCTATGCATTCGAAATACCCGATATATGCAGTATCATCACCTTCGTATGTCGTGATACAAAAGCGCCCTGCGACCGTTCCCTGATCATCAGTAACAAGATATTTATCGAGCGCGAAATACTTACACAGAGGATGCTCTCCGAGAAGGATCTTGCGCATAGAGGAAGGATCCTCCATATTGTCTTTCTTTCCGTAGAGCTTCACCGGAAGTCCGGTAAATCCCTTTATGTATTCTTCTTCCTTATCAAACTTTATGAGCTTCATCCGCTGCACCTCTTCTTATTATCTCGATCTTGCCGTTATCACCGTTCATCCTGATCTGATCACCCGTATGTATGATCTCCGTCAGATCCTTTACTCCGACTATAGACGGGACACCTAATTCCCTTGATATTATCGCCGTATGCGAAAGGAGCGAACCCTTCTCCGATATGACTCCTTTTGCCGAAGTAAGAAGGAATACCCACCCGGGGTCCGTCATCTTAGTTATGAGTATCTTCCCCTCTACATCCAACGTATCCTTCGGATCTTTTATCACGAGAGCTTCCCCCTCCGCGATACCTCCCGAACACGGTACGCCAATAAGCTCGGAAGCCTTCGTCTCGCGAACATATGAGTTGACTCTCGCATGGCTCTTACTGAACTCATCCTTTTCAAATATCAATCGCGAATAAGCAGGGAGCTTTCGGTAAAGATCGTAGTCACTCTTACGCGATGCTACGCGTTCCTTCATATCGGTCGGATCCTTAGAAAGATCGAGCATCTCATCTACCGTAAGATAGTAGATATCGCCTGCATCAGCTATAAGTCCCTGCTCCACATATCTGATCGCCAGAGTATCCGTAATGAGCCTTACGATACCGTAGATACGGCTCCTGTTGAGTCTTGAGATCTCACGGTTGTATATGCCGAGTGACGCCCTCTTAACGAAAGATCTCGTCAGCAGATCATACCTGTCGCCTCTCTCCTTAACCTTCGCGAAAGAATCCGCGTTCGCGCGAAGTCTGGTCATATCTCTTCGACAGCTGTCTATACGTTCATCGAGCAGTTCGGGGTTGCTCCTGAATGTCCTGCTCTCGAGCTTTAATTCTTCGAGATTACGGTCGCCGTACAGACGGATATATTCCTTCTTCGCAGCCTCATATTCGTCTTTGGACATCGTATCTTTATCGAGCGCGAGCTTTGTCATGGCGATAACGGGCTTCATGCTCTCGATATCGGAGATACCGCTTATATAGGCATTTATCTCCTTTTCATCCTTACCGTATCTCTTCTTCATCCTCGACTTTAAGAGCCCCGTGAAGATGAATGCATAAAGGTCATTAAGGAGCGTCACGTCCCAGCAGTCAAAGAGCTTAACTTTTATATCGTTGAACATCGATACGAGCTCTACAGGACTCATGTCCGATCTGTACTTGAAGTAGAAATCTTCATTTATCGCGATGAATCTTTCGTTAAGATCCTTCATGTTCTTCGGGACCCTGATGAGCTCATGAAATGAGTTGATATATGTCATCGCGCGGACGAACGGACCGATATCCACATCGTCCCCGTTATAGCTCTTATTTCTTACGCCGAGCATCTCCTGCCATACGGGTATTATCTTCCCGCTGAAAGGCAGGAATTTAAGGACCGTATACCAGTTGCTGATCTTATAGTAGACGCGGCCGTTAACGTGACCTGTCATGTTGAGAAATACATCTTCGTGCTTTGAGAGCTCCTTATCGTTCTTGAGAACGCGCGCGCATACTCCTCTGAATACTCCGCTGTATACGAGATCGACAAATGAGGTCGTAAGCGGCAGCGAGATCCCGGGGTAGCTCTCAACGATGTTGCTGTTATCGAGGATCAGAGGATCATCCGAATGAAGCGTTGTTATCTTTCGCGACTGAAGGACAAATATCTCATCATCTTTGATCGAGAATTCTATGTCCGTCGGGGCGTCAAAGATATCCTTGATCTTATCCGCGACAGATAAGAGTTCACTGATCTTTTCTTCTCCCAAAAGGTCATCTTCACCTTCGTAATAATAGATATCATCAGTGCGGTTACAGTAGTAGGAAGTCGTGTCGGTCCTTCCCGATACGACGCCTTCACCGAGGCCTCTTCCGACCGTGATAACGCTCTCGTTCAGTATGCCCTGCGGATTACTCGTGAATATGACCCCCGAGAGATCCGCATCGACCATATCCTGGATCAGGACATTCATCTTTATACTTTCAGCGGAGATACCGTGATCTTTTGCGTAAGAGATAACGCTGTCGTTGTCAGTCGATGCTACTGCTTCCCTGATCTTGCCGGCAACATCAGATCTTTCGACATTTAAGAATGTATCGAACTGTCCCGCAAAGCTCATCTGATCACCGTCTTCGACATTAGATGAGCTTCTTACGGCAAAGCGTTCACCGTCTGACGGATATTCAAACTCAGGCTCATCAAGTCGCGCCTTGTCGTACGGCACGACGGTAAAAGCAGGAACGTTTATCCCGCTCTCCTTTAGCTTTATGAGATTGTCGATCTTATTGCCGTACATGTCAGATCTTACCGAACACTAGGTACGCGATTATCGTAAGGAGCATCGTCGATTCCTGAAGATATGTATATCTCTCGACCTTTGTAACGAGAACGAACTTCTCGGGGTCCTTCATGTACTGTATGAACTTCCATGTCATCCACGATACGAGGAGAGCCAATACCGCTACCGAGATCTTGTTGAGATTCCATACGAGGATAAAGTTCGTGATGATATCAAGGATCGTGAGTATCAGGACGAATCTCGTCGACTTCTTGTATCCGAAGAGCTTAGAATAAGTCGTGTAGTCATTCTCGTCCTTGGGCGCCTTGATCTTACGGGATACTTCCCAGATGAGAGCGGGGAAATAGAGCGTCCAGAGAGCCATTATGTTCGTAAGGGTAATAGGCTGCAGCTGATATTTCCTGATCGTAAACGTGATGATATAAAGATTGATTATCGCCTGTACCGGATTATGCGTAACGAGCGCGAGAGGCAGCGACGGCTGGATCTTCGACTTTTGGAAGAACCATTTGCTCATGAGGTAACCGTATATATAGAGCACGATAAATGAAAAGATATTATCGCGCATGAATATCACATTAAGTACAACGGTCACTGCCTGCACGATGATGCATGCGATAACGATGTCTTTTTTAAATACGCGTCCGCTGGGCAGAGGTCTGTCGGGAAAGAGTCTCTTATCGGTCTCAAAGTCCTTGAGGTCATCCGCGACACGCAGCCACAGCAGGAATGCGAATACCGTAAATGCACCTACGCATTCCTGTATGCCGATACTGAACTGCCCCCACGATACACCCTGGTTCAGGAGTATTATGAAGTGTATCTCCAAAAATACGATAAGTCCCAGTATGAGCCTGGGGATTATCGGATAACGTTCTTTGAAATAAACATGAAGTCTCTTTATCATCTTATCGTACCGATCCTCTCTCCATATCTTACTGCCGTTTCGATGCCGTTATTGCTCTGCTCGAGAATATCCTTATCGACATCTACATTGCCTTTTGTAATCACGACTATCGTTGAGCCGCCGGGCTCGAAATATCCCTTCTCCTGACCACGCTCGAACTCCGTTGCCCCGTGGTCGACTATCTTTCCAACCAGCAGAGCGCCTACCTCTATGTAGATCACTTTGCCGATATTATCTGTCTCGAGAACGCTTACGATCCTCGTATTCTCCTTATAGATCTTATGTTCCTTCGATATGGGGCTTACGGTGTGAAGGCGGCCCTTTATCTTCTTGGTTGATATGACCCTGCCGCTGTCGGGGAAACAGTAGCGGTGGTAATCATCCATACAGAGCCTGAATACGAACGCATTCCCGCCCGCAAATTCATGCGTATACGAACCATCGCCGGTTATCTCATCGAGCGTATATTCCCTGCCCTTAATAAGGAGCTTTGTATCAACGTCTATAGGGTATACCAGCACCTTCGAATCGGCAGGTGATATGAATGCCTTAGGATCATCCTCTATCGGCCTTCTGCCGGGGCGTATCCTGCGGGTAAAGAAATCATTGAAAGACCTGTATTCGCGAAGCTCGAACTCCTCCGTATCGATGCCGTATTCGTTAACAAAAGCAGGTATCTTCTTCGCGGATGAAGGAAGAGAATTGATCCTGCCGTATATACCCGAAACAAGAGGAGAAACGGCGAGCCAAAGAAGCATCCTGCCAAACGCATTGTTATACAGGAACTGTAGCTTACCCGAGCCGTATTGCTCTACGTTCAGATATTCACCGCTTCTTCTGTCATAGATCTTCATAAGAATACCAGATAGACAATGAGCATCACGATCGCAAGAAGTCCAAAGAAGATATAAGCTGCTCCCTTGGGCTTTATGACCTTTACCTTTAATACTTCGAGCGCCGATACGCCGAGGATAACCAATGCATAGATGACTGGAAATATATTCTCGGGGATCACCAGGCTCAAAAGATAAAAGAGCGGAAATATCAGTGCGGTATAAGTAACGGGAAGACCAGTGTAGAACTTTACGGGACCATTGCCGTCGGCAGTGACCGCATTAAAGTGTGCAAGCCTTGCGATACCGCAGATCGCATAGAGAATATAAAGTGCGATATATACCGGAGACACAAGTCCGCTCTGAATAAATATCGCGATCGGAAGTGCAATGAAGTCGATAGAATCAACGAGAGAATCGAGCTCGATACCGAATGCCTTTTCCTCATCGTTGCGCTTTACCTTGCGGGCAACAGCTCCGTCAAAAAGATCACATATTCCGGCTACCATAAGGCATGAATATGAAAGGTCGATCCTTGTCGTTGTGATCGCCAGAAATATACCGCATACGGCGAAAGCCAATCCGATATATGTCAGGATCACCGACCTGTTCCATTTTCCGAGTATCATATCAATCCTCCCCCGACAATTCTACGATACCTGTGCTGCCGTCGATCAGTATCTCCTGACCGTCTCTTATCCTGCTCATGGCATCCTTGCAGCATACGATCGCAGGGATACCGTATTCCCTCGATACGATCGCTGCATGGCAGAGGATACCGCCGTATTCCGTAACTATTCCCGAGAGGACCGCAAACTTCGGCGTCCATCCCGTATCGGTAAATTTCGTAACGAGGATATCGCCTTCCTTTAGCCTGTCGATCTGCGAAAAGTCCTCGATCACTCTGGCAGTTGCCCTGATCCTTCCGTTATTGGCGCCGAGACCTTTCAGGGTATCCTTACCGGACTCTTCGCTTATGACGCTGAAATCGTGTCCTATCTCATTATCGCTTATGTAGTTCCTGTATGCATTGTAGTAATACTTATTCCTGACGATCAGATCATTGAGGTCTTCTGCCGTGAGCTTGCCGTCGATATAGTCCCAGACGTTACCGACCTTTAAGAACCAGATATCCTCCCTGCTCTTTAATACTCCGTCAGATACGAGCTTATCCGCGTACTTCAGTGAATACATGCGGAGCATATAGTAGAACCTCGTGGAGACATCGCGGAACTCCTCTCTCCACCAGAGCATCTTTCGCATATTTTGAACCTTATCGACGATCTTCCTGTACTTGCCCGAGGATACGGTACCGCGGATCCTTTCGAGGATCTTTTGGTATGTTTCTGTGCCTCTTTCCTTATCCTCCATCGGCGAGAAAGAATCATCGAGCTTTAACATATCCTTGACCATGGAGATCATGACCTCGGGTTCTTCGTAATAGCACGGATATGTGATGTCGAGTTCCTTATCGGAATGGTAACCGTAAGTATCTATGAGCTTTTTGACGCGCGGCAGGAGATGAACATCATCGGAAAGATGTTCCCTGATATACATCGGGTCATTCTCATTCCAGAACTTCAATGCATCCTGATCCTTTCGTATATCGCGCGTAATGTCCCACATGTCATAAAACGGCAGGAGGTGCGAGATATTATCGATGCTTCCTAATAGCGACAGATACTCGCTGCCGCTCACATATTTAAGAAGGCTGTCCTTATAGAGCGACTGATGGATCGTATTGATGAAGATCTGATGAAAATACGTAGTCTCACTTCGAAGATAAGTCTCCTTCGTGATCTTCACATATGACTTCGTGATATCTTCGATCTTATCGTTATCAAGCTTGTCCTTATAGTCGTAGTAGAGGTCCAGGAGTTCCTGCTTATAGCGCTCGGAATTCTTTCGCCTGTCATCGAGGAGAGCCTTCTGCTTTATGATGATCGGGATCATGTGAGCGAGTACCTTAGGAGTCGCGCCCGTGACCTGACCGTCGCCTTCGTAGTTACCGGAGATTCCGTATTCATTATCGAATTCTCTCTCCTTATAACCCACGATCTTACTCATGGTCTTCTTAACTGCAGAGAGGTTCCAGTAGCATCTGCCGTAGTACATCTCGCCTAACTTTCGCGGCAGCTCATCGTCACGAAGTATCTTCGAATCTACGATGAACCTTCGAAGGGAATATTCCCAGATATATTCATAAAGGCTCCACATATAAGGTGTGCAGACAGTCGCCGATACACCGCCGTCCTTAAAGTCCGCGGTAGTCCAGACATCGCTTATGCCCGTATAGCCGATCTTCGTGATCCTTCTCGACTGCAGGATATAAAGCTCGCCGTCCTTGATCGCGAACTCGATATCACAAGGGAATCCGAAATACTGCTGGATCCCGGCGAAAACCTTCGCGTATTCTTCTACCTTCTGCTCCGAGATAAAGTGATTCGATGCCTCTCTGTCGATCTCCTTACCAGCATACCAGTCGTAGTAATATCTCTCGGGTACTGTCTTACCGCTTACTATGTTCTCGCCGAGGCCCTCCGACACTTCAATAAGCATCGTCTTGTCGGCGCCTGTCACGGGATCGATCGTAAAGCAGATGCCGCTTAGATCCGAGTCGACCATCTCCTGCACTACGACCGACATCTTGAGCTCATCGGTACCCGTCTTCCTGTTCACGAGATAGCTCAATATGATCTCGCTGAACATCGATCTGTAGCACTCGATTACCTTCTTTTCGACATCGTCTGCGGAAGTATTAAGGAACGTCTCATACTGACCTGCGAAAGAAAACTCGTCGAGGTCCTCCTTAGTGCCGCTGCTTCGAACTGCATAGAGCTTGTCCTTGGAGATCAGCGTAGCCATCTCGGCCTTTACCTTTTCGCTTAATGACACATCGTCAAATAAAGCTCTGATCTTATCTGATACTTCCTTAACGTTATCCTTGGTAAGCGTCTTTATTATCGCTTCGATCTTATCACCTAACCCGGAGTCCTTCATGGTCTCGTCGTATGTATCGCTGTCGAGGACAAATCCGTCCGGAACGTTAAATCCGTTCTGCTTCATAAGGAGCAGATTCTTGCCCTTATTGCCGAGCTTTTCTAAAGTAATATCATTCCCTGCTAATCTGATGATCATAAGTTCCCCCTCTTATCTTAGATCAAATTAGAACATATTCTTTCTTAGTTTCATGAAGTAGAGCATCATGTTGAGCAGCAGATGTGTCGCGGCTCCTACAATGATGAATGCGAGATAAAGAAGTATCCCGAGCGGATAAAAGATCCATACGACAAGCGCGACTCCGAAGAGCGAATCAGCTTGGTCCAGAAAGATAAAGAATACCTTTGTAAATCCGGTCAAAGTCTTTCCGGGCTTTATATCGAGCCTTCTCTTGATAAAGCTGTTCGGAAGCTCCAGTAGCGAATACCCGAGGCCGAGCAGCACTCCGACAAGAAGATTAAACTTCAATGTGTTCTCGTGATGCTGATAAAAGAAATCAAGACTCTCGGCACCCTTACCCGAGATAATAAGTCCCCACAGGACCGTGAATATCGTATTAAAGAGTACGTAACCTATAAGTCCCTTCCATGTCTTATGGTCACCGAATATCCTTCTGCCGTCGATAAAGTTCTTTCCCCCGTCGATCGGATAAGCGAATATGGGAAGGATCGGAAGTTTGCACCATATCATAACAACGATACCCGCGAGTATCGTGGGAAGAAGAGTTATATACATCATCGCAATATATCTGAGCATGTTCGTACCTCGATCAGAGCAATGTCTCTACCCGTATGATAGCAAAATTACTTTGACCATCAAAGTAATTTTGTGGCAAAACTCCGCTTACCATTATAAGCTAACCGCTTAATATATAAAAATAATTTGCGTAGAACGATAAACAAGCGTATGATGTACTTCCCGCTTAAGGGACGATAACGGATAGATAAGGAGATACGCACATGATCGAGACAGAGAGACTTTATTTACGTGAGATGAACATGGATGACTACGATGCACTCTATAAGGTGTTCGCGGACTCTGAGATCATGAAGCATTACCCGTATATATTCGACGAAGCTCGCGTAAGAGAATGGATCGAGCGCAATATGAAACGTTACAAAGAACTCGGTTTCGGACTCTGGGCGGTATGCCTTAAGGATACGAACGAGGTGATCGGCGACTGCGGATTTACTCTTCAGGTAATAGACGGAGAGACACTGCCCGAGATCGGATACCATATCCGCGCAGATCAGCAGCGAAAAGGATATGCCAAAGAGGCCGCTATGGCGGTACGTGACTGGGCCTTCGAGAATACGGACTACGACGAGATATATTCCTACATGAAATATACAAATGTCGGATCCTACTCGACCGCCATTGCCAACGGCATGAAGAAAGTGAAGGAATACCCCGATCCCGCGAACGATATATCGTATGCATTCTCTATCACGAGAGACGAATGGAAAGCGATAAAGGACTCCGAGATAAGACTCGATCTTAAGGACGATCAGTGGCCTTTGGAATACATAGATCACGACAGGAAGATAGCAAGAGCGATCATCATCGACGACGAAGATAATTACTATTTCGTAAGAGCAGAGCGCGATGACGATTTCGGAAAGTCAACTCTCATCGAGACAGCGGGTGGCGGAGTCGAACCCGGCGAAGCATATCACGGTGCGATCTTAAGAGAGCTCAACGAGGAGCTCGGAGCAAAGGTTCAGATCCTCTGTAAGCTCGGAGTCGTAAGTGACTACTATAACCTCATACACAGGCATAATCTCAATAACTATTTCCTCTGTAAGGTAGTCTCGTTCGGAGAGAAACATATGACTCAGGAGGAGATCGATCAGTTCCATCTTTCTACCTTAAAGCTCAAGTACGAAGATGCCGTAAAGGAATACGAAAGATGCTCCTGTACGCCGCTTGGAACACTCGTCATGAGAAGGGAGCTTCCGATCCTCAAGCATGCTCACGAGTGGCTCGAGAAGAACAGATAAGATAACGATCCCCGCAAGGCTTTAAGTCCTTACGGGGATCTCTTTTTATCTGAGCTTATTTACCATCAGTGTCTCTGACAGGAGCGTACCGTCCTTGAGCTTTATCGCATTCGGACGAACTCCGTATACTTCAAATCCCATCTTCTTATAAAGAGCCATAGCGCGGTCGTTACCTTCAACGACTTCGAGCTCCACCTGCATAAGATCGGGGTTGGCCCTGGCAGCATCGAGCATCGCTTCGAACATCTTCGTACCGATACCTAAGCCCCAGTATTCCTTAAGAAGTGCGATGGCAACATTTGCCCTGTGCCTTATCTTCATCTTTCCGTTCATCATGAGGTGACAGTTGCCCGCCACCTTGCCGTCAACAGTGCATGTTAAGAAAAGATCATTAGGCGATCCCTTCATGTTCTCCAGGAGCTTCTTCTCCCCTTCGAGTGTATACCTTCCGCATTCTTCGGGATAGCGAAGGAGAAAGTCAGTCTCTTCCGCGGACTTTACGAGGTAATCGAGAAGTCCCTGAGCATGTTCCTCTTCGGGGTTCAAAAGAAGTGCCGTCCTGCCATCCTTTAATGTAAATTCAGTTGTTTCAAAAAGCATATTTATTATCTCCGTTCATCATTAATATTATTCAGTCGATCTTTACCGCGATCAGCGGGATAATTCGCTCTTCTGCCGTAAGGCCCGCATGTCCTCCGGGCATCTCCTGCGCCTCGATATGAGTATTGAATATGGCCTTGGGCGATGTCGAGAATATAACATAGTCTCCGAGCATCCCGCGCAGGTCTTCGCGATCTTCACCCGTTCCGAATACATTCATGCTGACGGCTTCATCTCCCGTAAGTATAAGAAAACCGTCACCGAAATTCTTCGTAAATATCTCGGGAAAATCCGCCTTCTTATCTTCCTTAACGAAGAAGCTCATGACCCTCGGCTCAAGTGAAGGAAGTCGTACGAGACAGTCCGTTACTTCAGGGTGATCAAGAAGACAGATATTATCGCAGTCTACGTGACTGTGATCTGCGGTTATGAGAAGGAGAGTATCCTTAAGATCCGATGCGAATTCTTCGATCCTTTTCTCGAGCGAAGTCACCATCTCGTGTGTCTCGGAACTTACGGTACCCGTGCGATGCATGGTCGAATCGGGCTCGCTCCAGTATGCGTATATGAACTTCCTTTCGGGCTCATCGCAGAGGCTTTTCACACGGGATAATATCGCTTCAAGATCCTGAGGGAAAGGCGGCATGAAAGGCATGGAAAAATATGCTCTTCCGCCTGCTTCATTTATCGCATCAACGATGTTCTTGTAAGGCGTATATTCGAATCCTACGTGATAGTCCGCGGCAGGCTTATCGGGTTCAAGAGAATCCTCCGTCCAGACCCCGCTTCCGTCAGGACGCGCACCTTCCTTCTCCGTCTTCTGATCGATATTCCTGAATACGGTAACGTTCTTTTCGAGCTTCGGATAATAGACATCCCATCCGAGCCATCCGTGCTCATTGGGATACAGTCCGCTCATAAGAGAAGTAGTCGCAGCGACCGTCGTAGGAGGGAATACGGAATCGTAGCTTCCGACCACATGCGAACGGAAGAAACCGTCTTCCTTAAGATGCTTCTCGAGGATAGATATACCCATCGCATCAAGAACGAGTACAACGACATTTCTGTAGTCCGAGGCGAGCAGTTCGTCTGCCATCGGAAGTGTGTTATGTATAGTCTTCGCTCCGAACTTCCTGAGTACCGAATTAGCCAGATTAACAAGGCAGTTATCGTAGTTCGGAAGTGCATTCAGTTTTTCCTTTTCCTGTTCCATTTTTATCCTCTGTCAAAAGTTATATTGCATGAAGTTACCGTTCTTCTTAAAACCGAAATCCGTATAGAGCAGTACGCCCATATCAGATGCGGTTATCTGTACGCAGCCGCAGCCGTATTCCTTCGCGTCATTTACCACTCTTCCGAGAAGTTCCTTCGCGATACCCATCCTTCTGTGATCAGGTGCCGTGAACATACTCGAGAGAAGTCCGATCTTGCCTGTAGGACAGGAGAAATACGGTGGCTTTTCTACGAAAGACATTCCGCTCGTACCGACTATCTTTCCGTCGTCTACCGCGAGCCAGGATACGAAGGTTCCGTCCTTCATGTGCCTTTCGTAATAATCGCGAAGATAAGGCTTAAGGTCGATATCTTCCTTAGCTCCTTCTTCTCTGAGCTGTCCGATCCTTATATCCATAAAGACCTCAAGATCCTTCTCTTCCAAACGTCTGTACTCAAGCATGTTCTGTCTCCTTTCGCTCATATCCTACTATCGTCATAAGATCGTTTATCTTCTGCTCCCACCCTGTCCTTACGAAGCCGTATTTTTCGTAGAGGTAACAGTTCTTGGGCTCTTCCTTTATGGTCGCGAGGCGCCAGGTCGTAGTCTTATCCCAAAGCTCGAAAGCCGCCTCTATCGCCGCGCCTCCGAATCCCATTCCCTGAAATCTCGGACGGATGAATAATGGGCTTATATGCATGATCGAATCGTCAGCAGACTCGTAGTCGCGAACTATCCTTATGACTCCCACTTTCTCGCCTTCGCTCGTTACAAAATAGAAGAAACTGTGCGGGCGGGAGAGCTTTTCGGCGATACGTTCGATGCTCTCTTTGGCAGGCGACATCTCATCGTCGTGATACTTCTCGTATAAGGGCATGAATGCTTCCACCTGAAGCGTATGAAGTTCTTCAAGATCATCTGCCGTTGCCTTTATAAGCTGTACCATGAGTCTTATTCCTCCTAACAAAATACCGTCTATCCGTGAGTTCGGATAAACGGTATCGGTATCGGTATTACTGTCTTATGATCACTATTTATCCGGAAACTATTTTTTCACGCGCTTATCATAACGTCTTGTAATGACGCCTGAATCGATAATATATGTTGTGTAAGACATATGATTATTCACGTGGTTTCCTCCGTAGTGATTTGTCTTTAAGGTTAATCATCAGAAGTTCGATTGTCAATCACAAATTCGGATCCTGCGATCTGATCCATTCCCTGTATGCATTCTCCCAAGTCTCTACCGTAAAGGGGCGCACCTCGTCGCCTATACTCCCGGCATATTCTTCAACAAACTTCAGGAAGAATGACAGATGTTCTCTGGAAGACTTGAGTTCCCTCATTATAACTTCAGACCAGACCCGCGCCTCGGTATACTGGGTCGTATCCTTTATAGAATCCGCGTAGCTTTGAAGATCGAAAGGAACCCTTCTTTCTTCTATACTGACATTCCCGTTATCGGCGATATCCAGGATCGTATAAGGAAGCGTATTCATGACACCGTCAAGAGGTAATCCGCAGGATCCGGGATTGATGAGCCGGACTTCCTTACCGGGCACCTTATAGCTCCACTGGATATGGGAATGACCGAAGATATAGATACCTTCTTCAAGGGACGATATCAAGGTCTTCAGTCGATCATCCCGATCTATCGCGTCAGTAATATCTCTGTGCAGCCTCTCGTGGGAAATACCCTCATCTTTATATCTCTCGACAATACCTGAAGAATGAGTAAAGAAGAGCCTCGGCAGACCCTTTATATAGTCATCGAACTGATGGGAAACATGTATAGTGATCCCGTCGCTTACGAACTCACGATACGGCACCAGCGACAAGAGCCAATCCAGGTTCTCACGGCTGATATTCCTGCAGTTCCAATAGGAGATCTGCATCTGACCGTCGGTCCACAGGCTCTGATCCTTATCCTTCAGATATTCGAGATAGTATTCCTCATTGCCTCTTATTATCACGGCTCTCTCAAGCTCCCGAAGTGTACTCAGGCACTTATCGGGCCGGGGTCCGCTGAGGCAATAATCACCTGCGACTATAAAGTTCTCTATACCCTGACTTCGTGCATCTTCGAGTACGGCGTCAAGAGCCGGCTTATTGCCGTGAACATCAGATATAACAGCGTATCTCATACTTCGGGCGTCTCATGCTATATCTTATCGCGTTTGTTGCTCCAGAGATTGACCAGTCTGAAAAGACTTGCCATAAGATACGACGCGAATATTATCCCCGCGAAGACAAGGATCGCTACGCTGTAACCGTAGGTCGTAAACTTATAAAAGTCGTTGGGATCGGGGAACTTGGTCGACAGACCGTGCCGCACGAGATTCCATATATATCCGAAGCCGTATACGACAGTCGGGAAAGTAGACATCCAGGTGTATCTCGCCTTCATGCGCGTACCCTTGGTATCGAGGAGCCAGAAGTCGGCAACAGCCATCAGAGGAACGACAAGATGGAACACGAATCCCTGATTTCGGTAGAGCCTTTCGTACCCGTAATTGGGACCGAGGATACATAAAGTTACCAGAAACGTTATGGATATCGTAGCCGTGGCGGCCAGTTTCAGGCAGACGAAAGAATCAGGTATCTTTCTCTTCTTGGCGAATTTTAAGACGAGATAGTATGCCGATACAAAGGCACAAAGGAGATTTGACTGAACGGTATAGTACTTTATATTCTTGAGACCGACCGCAGTAAGGCTCTTGCCGTCACCCACTTTCCTCAAGAAGAGCACGGTGACGCCGGCCAGAACAAATGCAACGATAGCAATGTTGAGTATCGCAGACAGGCGATCTCTGCGTGGCAGTCCTCTCATATCTCAGTCCGTTCAAAAGATCATTATGCTGATATTATATCAGCGGGAACGGCTGACATCTTCCCGATAATTTATTGTTTTTTATGTGAATTTTTACATATTGTCAGTCAATTGACTCGTCGGGATCCTTGGTCGAGACGGACGCCTTGAGCTGATATTTCTTCGAAGGCCTTAAGACCAAAAGCGCGATCAGGATAAGGACGGTAGTAGTCGAAAGGCTGACCGGGTATGCAGCCATAGCATATCCCAGAGACGGATGTGTCTTAAATATCGTCATGATCCAGGTAACTCTTGTAACGCAGATACCGATCATGGTAAGGATGGACGGGATCAGCGAAATTCCGAATCCCCTTAAGTAACCGGACATCGTCTCATATGAGAGCATGAAGATATAAGCCGAGAAGATGACCATCAGCCTGATATATCCCGTCTCTATTACATCCGGGTCATCGTTAAAGATGCTGAGGATATCGCGGCCGAAGAACAGTATCAGGGCAACAGACGTTCCCATCGCGATGACGCCTTCGATAAAACACAGGAACATGGATTTCTTACACCTGTCGATCTTGCCTGCACCGTAGTTCTGTCCGACGAAGGTCGTGCATGCCTGGCTGAAGCTGTTAAGGACATAGTATGCAAAGATCTCGATCTGGTAAGCAGCGGAAGAAGCCGCCATTACGATCGGTCCTAAGCCGTTAATAGCCGCGTTGATTATTATGTTGGCGATACCGAATACCGCGGACTGAAGACCTGCGGGAAGTCCGATCCTCATGATCTTTCCGAGTGTAGAAATATCGATGCGAAGCTCTGAAATAACTATCTTTACCGCATTATCCCTCTTTAACAGAACAATGAAGAGGAAAATAGAACTTACGAGATTTGATGCTACCGTTGCAATGGCTACACCGTCGACGGTCCTGTGAAGCTCACAGACGAACAGCAGATTAAGACCGACGTTAAGAACGCCCGAACACGCCAGTGCAAGAAGCGGCGTCTTTGTATCACCGGTACCTCTGAATATCGCCGATTCGAAGTTATAAAGAAGGATGACCGGAAGGCCCGTGATATAGATCCTGAAATAGAGCTTTGCCAGAGGATAGACATCGGAAGGGATGTTAAGGAATCCGAGGATGGTATCGGCGAACAGATGACCGATAAGGGCCATGACCACACCTGCGATGAGCGAGAAGATGACGGATGTATGGACCGCCTTGGATACGCTCTTTGAATCTCCCCTGCCGACCGCATTTGCTATTACGATATTTCCGCCCAACGCGATACCGGTAAAGAGATTTACGGCAAGGCTCGTTATCGGAGCATTAGCACCTACGGCCGCCATCGAGTTGATACCCATGTCACCCGTAAATCTTCCGACTATAGCGGTATCAGCGGCATTAAAGAGCTGCTGGAGTATGCCCGTAAGAGCAAGGGGTATCGCGAATCTTAATATCTTATCCCACAGACTCCCCTGAGTCATTGTCGATCTTATCTCTGTTTTTCCCATGCTATAAGGAATAACATTTCGAGTTTCGTATAACAATTGACAATTTGCTTAATAATATCAGGCGAAAGCGGCGGTTGGTTGACAGGAGGCAGACGTTAAGACAGGAGATCCTTAAGATCGGTGAGCTTATCTGCCCTCGCCCACAAAAGCTTCGAAAGCTCCTCGTCGGGCTCCGTAAGATCAGGAATCATGACAGTCCTGCATCCTGCTCCCGCAGCACTTCTTACGCCGTTGGGAGAATCCTCTACTGCCATCGTCTCATCGGGCTCCAGGCCCAGGACCTCACATGCATGAGCATAGATATCGGGCGCGGGCTTGCCCTGCTTTACCATATCGGCACAGATCAGCTCGTCGAAATATTCATAGAGGCCGATGCGCTTTAAGTAGCGTGTAGTCCTCTGAAGATCGTTAGCCGTAGCCATCGCGACAGTGATCCCCTGCCCGCGAAGCCATGTAAGGATCTCCACTGCACCGGGTTTTAAAGGGATGCCTGGCGCCAGATATTCCTCTATGAGCTTCTTTCGGTATGCTCTGACCTTATCGTAATCAAAATCCTCGCCGAACCATTCTTTGAACTGCAGGGGCGCGAAGGGCCTTCCCAAAGAACGAAGCTCCAACGGCATCCAGGGCTCGGGCTCATACCCGAAATGCCTCAGTGCCTCAGGCCATGCCTTCTGATAGTATTTCTCGGTATCCGTAAGTGTACCGTCGAGATCGAATATAACTGCTCTTATCATCTAATACTCCGTCCTGACATCCGTAAGACCGTACATCTCCTTGAAGCGCTCGATGTCGCCCGGATGGCGTATGAGCATCACGTCAGTAAAGTGACCGTCTTCCCTGTTTTTAAAGCCCGCGACTTTCTCACCCGTACAGATCGAACTTAAGATCACCGGATACTGCTTATCGGGATCGTAAGGCACCTTGCCCCGGGACGAGCCTTTCTTAAGGCCGCCGAAGAACGCACCTATGGCGGAACGCGGATCTTTCTTGTTGTCAGGATATTCTTTTGTCATAGGGACATTATAACACCCCGCCTGATGAACAGACGGGGTGAGGTATAAGGATCTATCCGTTTAAAGGATCATCAGTATTCTATTACGTAGTAACCGATACCGGTATCTCTGTTGAACTCCATGTAATCATAGCTGCCCGTAAGTCTTTCAACTGTTCCGTCGTCTTCTACGGTATGTTCGATATCGTATTCTTCGAAAGAAGCAACCATAGCATCAAAGAGCTCCTGATCCATATAGAATACCTGGACATTTATCGAGGAGTTCTCATCCTGCCATACTGCAGAGAATGCAGCTTCATAATGAGCATCTTCACTTACGTAATACCCGAGATCCATACCGTCAGACCAGATCACATATCCCTGATCTGCATAAGACTGAGCGATCTCTCTCATTGTCTCATCTTCTATAACACTCAGATCATCCGTAATAGGGCCGGGCGTAACATAATAATCCTCTTCGGCCAGATAGAGCTTGGTCATGCTCATGACAGCGATCTCCGTGTCTCTGTTGAACTCGTATCTGTACTGGAAATTATCGATCGTATATGTCGCACATATGATCGTTCCGTCATCAGTTACTTCGTCGTATCCTGCACTGCCGTCCAGATTATTGATAAAGCAGTCGCGATCGATGTAATAGTAATTGAACAGATCTTCGTCCATCCTGTATACGTCTACCTGCATAAAGATATATGAACCGTCTTCGGGAATATCATTGGAATCTGCATGGAAGCCGTATCTGAACATCTGCTGATCGTCACCCGGTGCATTACCGTAATACTGGATAGTCTCGGGATTATTGATATAAAATCCCTGATCATAGTAGTACTGTGCGAGCTCCCTTAATCCATCGTCTTCGATCACGCTCATATCCTCGATGCAATAATCGTCATAAGCGAAAGCGTTATAATCCAGCGATTCCCAATCAGGGTAAGCCGTCATATATTCCGACTGAGAAGCGGGAGCTTCAGGAACATCATCAGCGGGTTCGCTGTCTTCATAGATCTCCTCTGCCGTTGTTTCTTCTGCTGCGGTTTCTCCGATATCCTCATCGGTATCCGCATATGCGTTAAGTCCGCATGCCAAACCTACGCCGATGACCGTTACGCCTGCAATAGCTGCTGCCAAACTCGAACTCTTCTTAAAGTGTAATATGTTTTCGATTCTCATCTTGACCTCCGTTCTGCCGACCGAACTCTTTCCGAATGATGTCGGCATTACTAAATATGCTTTGTCGTTATTTTTCTCTGCCATGGTCACGAGCGAAAGGCTATACGCCTTCCTTATCCCGTCACCCAGTCTTTCAAGGACCATCTCGTCGCAGCCCATCTCCATGTCTCTGCAAAAGAGAGCAAATGCGATCCAGGCCAGCGGATTGAACCAGTGCAGTGCTACGGCGATCACCGCGAACATCTTGAATATCAGATCTCCGCGCTTAATGTGTACGCGTTCATGTTCTATCAGATACTCGAGCTCACCCGCGGATACATCCGTCGGAATATATATGCCGGGCTTCACGATGCCGATCGCGATCGGTGAATCGATAAAAGGCGATTCAAATACTCCGGGCTCGACCTGATTAGCACCTGCGAGCTTTCGCTTCAGCTTCACGATATGATAGATGGCATACCCGAGGATCAGCGCCGCTACCACTACCCATATCACCGTGAATATCGTCTTCGGATCGAGAAACGATACTCTTTGTGCGGCATGAGCCGTTTCGGTGACATGGGCGGGATTGGAACCCGGAGCCATCCGGGCAAGATGCCTTCTTACGTTGGCGATCATCCTCATCCTGACCCGGGCATTCCCGTACTGATCGGGATCTGCAGCCAGATTCTGTGCTTGCGCCTGAGCCGCCTTGCCCGCTTTATGAGTCAGGTTGAAGATACTGAACTTCGACTCGATCGACACCGGACACAACAGCCTGAACCATACGGTTGCCCAAAGGAGATAAAGGTACTTCTTCGGGAACTTTCTCATCAGGAACCTGATCAGCATAACCACGACGATGACTATTGAAGCCGTAAGGCTCATCTTGAATAACTGTTCTACAAATCCACTCATTCCCATAACTCCGACATTAATTGTCGTCTCTGTACCGATCTATAAGATCCTTCAGTTCTTCCGCTTCGGATGACGTAAGCGTCTTGTCTCCGAGGAAAGACATCAGGAACGAGGGGAGCGACCCCCCGAAGGTCCTCTTTACGATCCTCGAGCTCTCGTAACTTTGAACCTTATCCCTTTCGATCAGTGCTTTGACGACGGCGTCTTCGTTGACGACCATACCCTTGGCTGACAGTCTTCTGAGGATAGTGTATGTCGTCGACTTCTTCCAGCTGAGATCTTCCTCCGCGAGCTTGACAAGCTTTCCGGATTCCACGGGAGCATGATCCCAGATGATGTCCATCAGACGATATTCGCAATCACTCAAAAACAGTTCATCCATAAGTAGGCCTCCACTCGGTTTACAATTATAAACTTGACTGTAGTTTACAACTGTAAACTCGCCCTGTCAACAGGGTTCGCAGATTTGCCTCAATTAGCCGGGTTTCCTTGCAACCTTTATAGGCAAAATGCGCGTGATATTATTGAGGGAAATAAGTATCGGAGTGAGGGGGAGAAATGGCTGATACAGTAAAGTGTCCGAACGGCGGAAGTAATATCGTATTTGACGCAGATCTTCAGAAGCTTACCTGCGGAACCGTATTGGATGTCAAGGATATCGATACGGTATTGGAAGGACTTCAGAGCAGCACCGTAAACGAAGATGATGTTGTTGAATATCTGTGTAATTCCTGCGGCGCCAAGGTGGTAACGTATAAGAATACGTCCGCGTCCTTTTGTGCCTTCTGCGGATCTCCCGCACTTATAGGCCAGAAGCTCACGCACGAGTTTGAGCCTGAGTTCCTGATCCCGTTCAAGTTCGGCCGCGAAAGCTCGACAAGCGTCCTCTTGCCGCGAACTATAAGGGTGAACCCAAGATAATCCGACTCAAGGATAAGCTCATCGATAAGGAAGTGATCTATGATCCGAACGGCTTTGATAACCCTGACAGGTTCAAAGGTCTTCCTGAACCGAGAGAATTCGGAGGACACAGCGGCTTCCACGGCGGCGGTGGTGGCTTCCATGGCGGCGGACATACAGGAGGAGGCGGCGGAAGATTCTGATCGATCCGCCCGCTCGCATGAGCCTCGTTGCTACAGCTTATGAAAAGGAATTAAAGCAGCGTTACCGTATTTCTGCCGTTATGCTTTGAGTCGTACATCGCCTTGTCGATCCTGTTGAAGGCTTTCGAGAAGTCATCGTCGGTCTTTAACTCGGTAACTCCAACGGAACATGTAATATGACCGATCTCAGGGAATTCATATGCTTCTACCGAGCTCCTGATCTTCTCTGCCATGGCCATAGCAGCATCCGCTTTCTTTTCGTAGCAGACAAGGACGAATTCCTCTCCGCCCCAGCGGCCCACCGATGCCTTTTCCTCGAGGGCAAGATCCTTCAAGATCTTCGCAAAATGCTTCAGGGTCTTATCACCTACGGAGTGTCCGTAAGTATCGTTTACTTTCTTGAACATATCAAGATCGAGCATCATGATCGATACGGGCTCTTTATTCTTCTGACAGATAGTCACGGCATTATGGAACTGATTTTCTATCTCGCCGTGATTAAATACTCCCGTAAGAGGATCGGTGATCGCCATCGCCTCATACTTCTTGAGCGTTGAGAGGATCTCCATAGAATTCTCGTTGATATCCTGTACCATGATGACAAACCTGTAGTCATCTTCCGAATACGACTGAGCGCGGCTGAAGATAAGCTTTACCCAGATATACTTTCCTTCGAGGTTCTGCATCATGCAGTCATAAGACGACGTACGTCCGGAAGGGAAATTCTTCTTGAGGTACTCGGGATCGGTACGGCGGAGGAACTGCTCCTGATCATCAGGCCAGATCATGTTAACGATCATCATCCTCCACTCGGAATACTTGAGATTATAATTGACTACATCATCCGATATCTCGGTGACATTGATACTGCTCGTCGTATCCTGCACGAGATCGATATACATCGAGAAGAGATAAGAACTCTGGATCGTATTGATCTTCTTCGTGGTAAGGGATTCCTGCAGAGATTCGTTATCGTCAAACTCATCGAGGATAAAGAGGTATTTCCCTTCCTCCTTGAGCGGGTAGACCGTCAGCTGAACGAGGTGAGCCAGCTCTTCGTTTTCGGGAACGAGCTTCAGACGACGGCTGTACTTCTTCTTGAATACACCCGTATTATCGGCAAATACCTGATAGTCATCAGATACCTTTTCATTTGAATCATTGAAGTGAAACCACAGATCCAGGATAAGGTCGTGGTAGCTGCCGGACTCAGATAAGAATCTCTCAAAGAAGCCGCGGCGGATCAGCGTCTTATACTGATCGATCGTCGAATCGACCACGATGGCCGCATCAACATTTTCCAGGAACAGTTCAGAGATACCGTCAGCAGTAAGATCATTGATGTTTATTTCTTTCATAACTCGTGTGTCCTCTTGCTCTTATCGGAAAAATAAAATTCTATTTATAACTGCAACTAAGTAAATTATAGAACCCGCGGGATTAGATAGTATTAACTAAATGAAAACAAACCGTTTATAATTGTTAATTGAGAGGCTTTATCTTCGGGGAGAGTAAATAAACACCATGGATATGACATATATCATCGAACAGCTCACGGCCCTTGCCAACCGGTATGCTCCGGATCTGGACGAGGAGTTCATCATAAAGGCTGTGGGCATTTCGTCGCTTAAGACCTACGCCAAGGGCGAACTCATGGCCAGAGCAGGAGATAAGACTTCCGCAGCGGGACTGGTCATCTCCGGCGTCGTAAGGAGCTACTACATCGACCGCGACGGAAATGACATCACCCAGTTCATAGCGGGACCAGGGAGCCTGTGCCTCGATTCGGGCATGTTCGGATTTGACGAGATGACGGCAACATGGGAATCAGTATCCGAGTCGACCATAATGATCTTTGATGTCGCGAAGATAAAGGATCTGATATTCAGCGATGCAGGATATATGAAGTTCTGGACAGATATGCTCGAAAGCGGTATGCGGTACAAGATCTACAGAGAGAATGGTTTCCTGGTCGAAAACGCAACAGAAAGATATCTTCACTTCAAGAAGAACTATCCCGCCCTTGTAGGTCTCGTTCCCCTGAAGCATCTGGCTACTTATCTCGGCATCACCCCGGAATCTTTGAGCAGGATCAGACGCACGCTCAAGGAGCAGGATGATCGACCGGATATCACAATATGCTAAAATAAACTCCGTACAAGGAGGCTTCCCGTGCGCATTACAAAGAAAAATCTGATCTTAACGATATCTTTCGTACTTTTCCTGGTCCTGAACGGATATTTTATAGCAGTTCACGAACCGTGGAGAGACGAGATACACGCCTGGCTCATGGCAAAATATATGTCTCCCTTCGAGATGATCGCATTCAGCAGGCACGAGGGTCATCCCCTGCTTTGGCATTTTATCCTGATGCCCTTCGCGAAAGCGGGCGCTCCCGTATGGACGATGCACATCATTAGCTACATCATCGTAGCGGTAAGCGCATGGTTATTCCTGTTCAGGACTAAGATGCACGATGTCATGAAGGTAGTCGTACTCTTTACGGTACCGTTTCTTTATACATACTCATCCATTGCACGAAACTACTGTCTGATACTGCTCCTCGGAATGGTGATCTGCACTCTTTACGACAAGAGATATGAGCACCCTTTCCTGTACAGTATCTTTATCGCTCTGATGGTATTTACTCATGCGATGGCATGGGGACTTGTCGCAGGCCTTACCATCACTTTCCACATAAAGGAGATAGCCACAAAGCTGCTCGGCAAGAGCAAGCTCGACAGGAAACATATAGGTCTTATATGGGCAGGCCTCGGCGTGATAGCCGCATCTACGATCTTTGCCGTGCTTACGCTGTTCGGTAAGAGGAACTCGGGCTATTTCGTCGTCGCAGACGATCGTACGAACAACACTATCCTCACTATGCTCGGTCTGCTGCTCATAAGCCTTCTTATCCTCCTCCTCACAAGGGGAAAGATATGGAAAGAGACCGTTACGCTCCTTACCACCTATGCCCTGATCATCTACATCTATAAGAATGTCTTCTCAGGTGTATTGTTCCAGCGCCAGATACTGATATCGGTATTTATGCTGATCTTTACACTGTGCGCTCTGGCGGAAAATAAAGATCTCAGAAAAGAATTCAAGGCATGTATCATTGCTCTATATGTCGTATCGCTCTTTCTCGGAGGCAATCTGCTCGACACTTACTACTACATCGCGCAGGACATAAATTGTAACTATTCATCGGGCAAGGAAATGGCGGATTATATCAATGCCAACCTGCCGGATGAAGAAGTCATCTTAGTCGATGCGGGAACTTTCGCTCAGACTATGGTCCCCTATACCGATAAGACCCTGTACGACATAAGATACGAAGAAAACATCGTTGATTCACTTTACTGCGTTGACGAAGGTGCAGAGATCGTACAGCATGTCTATGCCATCCCCGAACACGAGGAATACAAAGGAAGATATATCGTGCTCTACTACGAGTTTAACGATCTGCCTTTCGAAAAGATATACAGGACTTCGGATGCGATAACGGGAGAATACTTTACTCTCTACTACATACCCGAATGATCTTTATTCGTTGAGCCAGCCTAATGCTACGCCTCTGTCCAGGTTCTTTAAGAGCCACTCGTAGACTTCGGGCATGAATTCCTTTATCACTTTAGCACGGGCCTCGACCTGCGAGCGAACGGCACCGTTATTGCGCCAGGTGTGACCCTCCGTGAGCGTATTGTGAAGGAGCGGCTGGAGTCGGTCGAGACATGCTGCGTATTTAGCATCCGTCGTCTCCATTGCATCGAACTCTTCCCAGAGGGCGCGTATCTCCGATCCCTGTTCCGGCGGAAGTTGCGCGAAGAGCTTATCTGCGGCCGCTTTCTCACGTTCTGCCTTGGATTCATTACCTTTGACATCGTAAGCAAAAGTATCACCTGCATAGATCTCGATAAGGTCGTGAACGACGCACATCTTCATCGCGCGTTCAACGCTCGGTTCCTCAACACAGTATTCCTTAAAGAGCAGTGCCATCACGGCTATGTGCCAAGAGTGCTCCGCATCGTTCTCATGACGCTCACCGCTTATCAGCATCGTTCGCCTGTAGACTGATGTCATCTTGTCGATCTCGGCAGTGAACTTCAGCTGCTGATCGAGCCTCATATTACCTGAACTCAAGAAATCTTCTATTCCCATTTGTCTTCTCCTTCAGTGCCGGGATCTTATGTATTCAAGTCTAACATATTCAGGGTGCATACTTACCCTTATTCGTTAGCCTTATTCTTCTTTGCCAGACGGTTCCAGTTGTTCATGCCCACGAATGCTTCTATTAGGTAGATAGCCTTTTTCGTAACGTATACCGGATCACCCTTCAGGACATATTGTGTAACGGCGATAACGTCTGTGATGAGCCACCATGCGTACTGCTCCTTATAGCGCTGCGCCTCAAGGATACTTGCTACGATACCGATGGCGAAGATCGCCGCATCGAGCCACTTCATGACGGTAATATTCCATCCGAACTTAGTAGCAAATTTCATCCATGTATCACCCGCCAGGAAAGACAGTGCGTAATACACGAAGACCGTAAGAGCCGCGATCGCTGCCGCTACGAGGATATTCTGCCACCATGTGAGCACCTTGGACTTTGCGAGGAGCTTATCTTCATCATCCTTGTGCC
Organism: Ruminococcaceae bacterium KH2T8; assembly: GCA_900111435.1. NCBI lineage: Bacteria > Bacillati > Bacillota > Clostridia > Eubacteriales > Oscillospiraceae > Ruminococcaceae bacterium KH2T8. The sequence goes on along the minus strand of FOIY01000004.1, from coordinate 171,302 downwards.
TGTACCAGTTGATCCAGGAATAAACGTTAAGGGGCATATACACTATGACCTCAAGCCAGAATGTTGCCCATATTCCGAAGTAGCCAAGATAGATTGCAAATACGATAGTATTCACCATGGCGAAAGGGAAGTTCATCCTGTTTGCTTTCGCCGTAAAGAACACACACATTATTCCGCACAGACCGGAAAAGAAGTTGATTATCGCAAGCCACCTCGGTGTACCTTCCTGAGGCATTACCGCATAGTAAATAGAGATGCCGAGCATTATCACGCACATTAAGATCTCATACCACTTAAGGCTCTTAAAGGCCTTACCTATCTTTACGAAGAGATTAAGTTCCTTCTCTTCCTTTTTCATTGCTATACCATCCATTTTTGTTTATCCTCCAAAAACTCCATAGCTCTTATCATCGTGCCGCTTATCGGATATGTCTTCCTGTGCTCATCAACGATGATATGCTCTGCCTCAGGGTACGCTCTTGAGAAGTATTCTCCATACGACGGCTCACTCGAATATACATAGTCCATATGCGGGACATACTGCCTTACGAGAGGTGTCTCTTTGTCCCAGTCCTCCGATCCGTCAGGGTTTCTTAAAGGGTTATCGTCTATTATGTGAAATTCCACATTGGGATAGAGTGTCAGGACCTTCTCGAGCTGGGCGACCCTCGCCTTTACCGTCAGCTCTTCCTCATGATGCGTCTTTAGGATCTCGAGTTCGTCATCACCGTTGATGAACATGATGACTACTACGTGATCACACATCCTCGCGGCAGTGTCGATGCAGTACAGATGTCCCTTATGTAGAGGCATGAACTTGCCGCCGTAAAAACCGAATTTCTTATCCATGAACTATTCCTCAATGAGCTTATATAATCTCGCGGGTTTGCCCTTTGAGATCACTGTCTTCTCTATATCCACGACCTTCCCCGACGAGACATAGTCTCTTAAGAAAGTCTTTCTGAAGTTAGGCAGATCCAGCGACTTATTCTTGATCGTCTCGTGTATCCTCTTAAGTTCCGAAATGGTGAACTCGTTCTTATCCCTTAAGAGATTGAATGCGTCATCTTCATAATCGATCCTGTTTCGAAGTCTCGTTATGGCCATCTTTACGATCTCACTATGGTCAAATGCCAGATCCGCCTCGGTTATCGTCACTTCATCGTTATAAAATATGATCCCGTTGACGTCATATTTGATCTTAAAGAGCTTTGCATCCTTGGCGTCGTCACCTGCATGGATATCCAGCTGATCCTTAGGGACGAGTGCGGTGTATGCTACCGAGATGACCGTAGTCCTGGGATCTCTGTCCGGCGCTCCGAAAGTGTACAGCTGCTTCAGATACACGTTATCTATATTTGTCTCGGTCTTGAGCTCTCTTGCTGCCGCTTCATCGAGCGATTCCTTTCCCGATCGCAGAAATCCTCCGGGGATCGCCCAGCAGTCCTTGTACGGATGCTCTCCTCTCTTTATGAGGAGGATATTAAGTTCATCGGAAGGATCCAACGTGAATATGACGATGTCGGTCGTAACCGAAGGATGCTCGTAGCTTGAAGCATCGTACTTATCCAGGAATGCCTTCTCTTCTTTTGTCGAAAGTTTACGCTCTTTCATATCATTATCCTCCCCATGGTATCTTCTACCATTTGCATTATGGTACTTTTTACCATTTATGTCAATCTCTATTTTGATCAGGACAGAAAAAGCCTTCGGACACAGGTCTCGAAGGCTCTGATATTGCAGTCTCTCTGCGGCCGATCTCAAAAGTTCTCAATGAACATCGGTGTCTTATTTTCTCCCGGCTCAAAGCCGCAGACTTCGTAGAAGGATACCCTGTCGTTATATGCGACTAGGACTATCCTTAAGAATTCACTGTATCTGTCCTTTACCATGTCGAGGAGTTCTCTTCCTATCCCCTGTCCCTGATACTCGGGATCGACGAGAATATACTGGATATATGCCGTCATTATCCCGTCATCCATAACGCATACCATCCCTACTAACCTGTCACCGTCCCACGCCGAGAATACGGAACCGTAATTAGTCATCGCGATCCTGAGCATATCAGGATGCTTGCCGGACTCCCAGTTAACGGACAGGAATAATCTCCTGAGGTCGCTTTCGCTGAATTCATGTGTGTCACTATAAGTAATGTTCATCTTTGAACTCTCCTTTTCCTGTGATTTGATTCGAGTATAGGTCAGGGTTATACTATCTGTAAAACGAATTAAATCGATAACATCTATCGATATATCCGATAGTTATCCGGAGGCTCATATGGATATCGAATCAATGAGAACTTTTCTTATCCTGGCTGATACGGGAAGCTTTACCAAGACTTCACAGACGATGTTCGTTGCTCAGTCGACCGTGAGCAACAGGATCGGAGAACTCGAAAAAGAATTAAAGGTCAGACTCTTCGAAAGGACCAACCGAAAGGTAGAGCTCACTCCTCAGGGAGAGAGATTCAGGAACTATGCTCAAAAGGTCCTGGACCTCACCGAGAGCGAACTGCCCAATATAGCTTCGGAAGAGGGCGAGACGCTGAGGATCGGTTGTGCCAATACCGTTTATGCCTGCCATCTGGAAAAGGAGATCGCCCGATATATCGACAGGAATCCGGAGAGCAGTGTCATCGTCTCCATCGACATGTCCAAGGAACTGATCGAAGAGATACAAAACGACAGACTCGACATCATCTATTCGATAATACCGCTTCGCAAAGCAGGCTTCTCATGCGAAGAATATAAGACGGATGAGATGGTGCTCGTAACCGATATAAACAATACAAAGTACAGATCGATAACCAGAGAGGAACTCATAAACGAGCGATATATAATGTGCGATTTCGCCCTCCGCGAAGTAGGCGAATATATACGAAATATATTCCCGAAGTATCACAGATTTCCTCTCGAGATAGATGACTGTGCAAAGGTTATCCCGCTGCTCAAAGGAAGAGAGTTTTACACATTCCTTCCCAAAGATATGGCTGATCCCCTGATAAAGCAAAAGGTGCTTCGTAAGGTCGGTCTCAAGGATCTGGATGCCCCGGTGATAAAAAGCTATGTCATAAGGCGTAAGAAGTAAGGCAGGAAGCTGTTCGGAGATAATTATACAGGAAGCAAGAAGGATAATTCGGTCGTATCGATAGCTGAAGGCAGAGGCCTCAGACTTAATCCTATCTGCGCCGCGATAGCTCACCTGAAGACAAGCAAATACCTCGGCCTGGACGGAAAAGAAGGCAGGTAAAAACACGTTGCATCTGACCTGTCTTCGACGATCTTCATCGCCCCTTTACTCCAGTACTCACCTTCGATAAGATCGGTTGCCAGCGGCAGATGCCACCCGTGTTCTTCTATGGGCGCCATCACCGCAAAGACAATACTCTTTTCCTTATCGATCTCCTTGATCTCTTTCCACGTTAATAAGCTCAGATCCTGCATTTGATCCCTCCTGTTTTTTCTTTACGGAGGGATCATAAGCCCGGCCCCAAAGACCAGGTCAATACGAAATACAGTATTTTCTTAAACCGGCTTCCACCACTTGGTCTTCTGCTCTATATAGATACATTGATCTACGCACTGCTTTGGTGTGTCGGTTCCCGGAAGTTGGATTTTCCGCAATTCCGAGAACTATTTAAGGCTCGAAAGTTCCCGGAAACCAAAAAATCGCAGTTCTGGGAACTTTTAGCTGGATTTCGTTCCCAGAACCATTATTATTTGAAATTCCGGGAACCTTTTAGGCCGGTATGGTTCACAGAAACCTCATTTTTGAAGATTCCGGGAACAGCGACCTCCAAAAAGGTGTACAGAACCCTTCAAATTGCAACTTCTGGGAACCGCACAGCCGATCGGCACTAATCCGGTTCCCGATACGCCGCCCGCGAGGCTCAAAATACAAAAAACGCCCGCTCTCCTCACGGATTCGATTCTCCTCTTTTTGTTTCTTATATATATTAACCGTTAAGTTTTATACTTCTACACAGACGTAGATATCCATGTACCCGATGCCGTCTTTCTCATATTCATACTCAAAACAGCCGATAACATCATCACTCTGTCTGCCCTTGATGTTGTTTGTTTCCAGGTAATCCATGATGTGTTTATACCCGAGCGGGATACGCTCGAAAGGCTGTACCATCGGATCCTTTACCGTGATCACCGCATAGTCGGCTTCACTGTTATCGCAGTATTGCACGCCCTCAAGATCCGTTTGAAATCCTTCGGGAAGGATATATGCCGCGGCATATCCGTGCATCCCAAAACGCATGGCCTGTTCCTGGGATACAAAGGGGAAATCCCAACCGATCATTTTTGCATTCGGGGCAGCCGCGAGAAGCCCGCTCTTTTCGCCCCATGATCTCATGTGAGTGTGAACGTCATCTTCAGGAGCCTGAGAGATCACGATATACTTTGCCATTCGGAAAGCAGGAACTTTCCGGATCGTTACATCCGAATAGATCTCACCTTTGGAAGTCAGGTCTCCTCTGACCAGTTCATCCATACTGCAGGAAAACAGTGAACACATCTCCACCAGCTTTGAAAGATCCGGTGTGACCTCACCCGACTCCCAACGTGAAACGGTCTGTCTGCTGACGCCCATCTTCTCCGCGAACTGTTCCTGTTTCAGCTTGTTGATCTTACGCAGATATTGAATGTTATTACCTAAACTCATAGTGCTGTCTCCTTGTCTTTAAAGATCTTCTGTCGGCCGAAACAGTGAATACGGATAACCGTGAATTCATTATGTCACACGGGTATTTACATGTACACCAATCAGAACGTGCTTTTAAGACAGATGATGTCGCACAGGCTTTACATTTTGAGTATTTATGTATCTAACGATATGTCGTCCCAATCTTCCTCTGAAGAAATAAGCCATTCCAAACCTTTTCGCCTCTCGACTACGACCTCATGACTTATCTTCAATCTGCCTCTTGAGCGAACACGGGCTTCGACTGTTGCCCAATTATATCTGTAATACAGGTCAAGCATATCAAGGATCTCTTCAATGCCACGGAGTTTTACTTGAGCCTTGAAATCCTCGTAGCTGTTACTTTCGCTGACGAGACGTATAGCTTTCATCCAATCAGCGTTTTTATTCGGAATATCCATTTCCTCGCTGTCAATAAGACCTAGAGCCCATACCAGAGCCCAATATGTCTCATATTCCCAGGTTATATCGAGCAGATCCTGCTTCGAATAATACCCATTCAGGACATTGTTTTCCTTCCTGCTTAAGTATTCCTCTACGCCATATTTCTTTAACTCATCGCTAAAGAGTCCCTTCGACTTTTTGAACTCGCCTCTCAACGCATCGTGAGCTACCTGAATGATCAACAAAGTTGCAATGGCTTTTTTGCAAATAAGATCTACATCTTTAAGCTCTACTTGTGTTGAATCTTCTATTGCGGGCAGATGCTCAATATAAGGAATTTTCAGTTTCGAAAGGATCATAATGCTCTCTTGTTTTCTTTCTTCTGACGATTTAAACATATCAGTCTTTTATCCTTTAAGTCCGTTATTGTTTTGTATTGTGATTCATAATTATGCAATACCCCCATTTATTGTACCTTACGGTCCAAGAAATGGGGGTAACATCAAATATTCTGGTGGAGACGATGGGACTTGAACCCACTACCTCTGCAATGCGAATGCAACGCTCTCCCAGGTGAGCTACGCCCCCATGCAGAAGTAATTATAGCACCATCGTCAGGTGGTGTTAACCGATCGCAACCTTGAAGATGATAAAGCTTGCGATATAGAAAACGATGATCACGCCGGCCGAGATAAGATCGGAGATCTTGAACTTTACGCCTCTCCTGAAGATGACATAAGCCACGAAGATTCCGATGAATGCAGGTATCAGTCCGGCAAGGGAAAGCCATTCGCTCATACCGTTCTCGCCACGCATCGAAGCCGTTGCCATGGCGGTAGTCTGAAGTATCGCACACGAACAAAGAGGTATCAGGATCTTATAGCCGAACCATGTTTCCGATATGCCGCTTACTGCTTCTGTCTTCTTTGTCTTGAATACATAGATCGCACCCATAAAGGCCGCGATACAGATGGCGAACCAAAGGCATGCCTGAGGTATGCTGACCTCGGGAGTCTGGACTCTGTAGAAAGAATCGTAGATTTCGGTATCCTGCGAAGGCTCGATCAGAGCAGTGAACTTTGACGCCAGGTCAACAATGACCGAGAAGATACCTGCTCCGTCGAAAGGGATCTTGGAGAGCGTATCGTATCCTCCAAAGTCACTATTCCGCGAAGCGAAAGCCAGAAAGAACTTCTGAAATATCGAAAATGCCGAAAGAGGAATGAAGAAAGCTCCCGACATGAATAAACAGCCGTCAAATACGTTATTCGCCGATACGAAGAAGAACGAATAGAGCATGTAGAGCAGCAGCATGGCTCCTATAACACAGAGAATGTAAGGGAACAGCCATGCAAGATCAAGAGCCGGCTCCATACCTATCCTGACCGCCGCCAACACCGCACCCAGCAATACGGACACGATAAGTTGGATGGCGCCGTTAGCAAAATGAACGATAAAAAGATCTCTCCTGCTTATGGGAAGCGAGAACCACGTATCGAGATTACGCCTGTTCATGAACTGCGAGAACTCAAGTGCCGCCACTATTGCAGGCGCTACGATCGCAAATACCGAGAACGAGGACAAAGATACGTTGACATTATCGATACCCATGTAACTGTAACTCGTGACAGTAAAAGAATTGGCCATCATTACGAGAAAAAGAGCCATAACGACAAATCGTATGACGGTCTTCTTCATGTGGTATGTAAAATACTTAACCATTGATCTCTTCCCCCCTTATCCTCTTATCGATATCGCCGATAAATGCTTCCTCGAAATTAACATCGAGTCTGTCTATTACGGCGGGAGAAAGTTCATCGAGCTTAGCTCTCATGTCGTACTCGTTGCCTTCGAGGACGATCGTTGCGAACCTGCCGACTATCTTCAGCGACTTTATTGGAAGCGACGCGAAGGTCTGCTCGTTGATCTGATCGGTGAAAGCCATCTGGAACTTACAAAGATCCATGCTCTTTTCGAGCATCGAGCCAGAACTCATGATGTGCTTGCTGTCGATCATGACATAGGAATCACAGAAGTCCTCGAGCTCCTTTAAAGCATGGCTCGAGATTATAACCGTGCTGCCCTTCTCCTTAACGAGTTCCTTGAGTCTTTCCTTGAACATCATACGTGCCAGAGGGTCGAGGCCGTCGAAAGCCTCATCGAGGAGCAGATACTTAGGTGCCACCGCAAAAGCCAGCGCTACGAATACCTGGCGTCTCATACCCTTGGAAAAGCTCTTGATGGGCTTATTCTTTGGGAGCCTGAAGTGTGCCGTGATCTCCTCGAAAGTCTCCCTGTTTATTTCAGGATAGAAATTCTTATATAGCTTAAAGAGTTCGTTACATGTAGTGGAATTCGTATAGTACGGGTCGTCGGGCAGAAGGAAGATATCTTTCCTTGTCTCTGCTTCGAGAGGGCTTTCGTCATCATAAGTCACTGTACCCTTCTGAGGAACATATACGCCCGAGATGAGCCTTAAGAGGGTTGATTTACCTGCGCCGTTGATACCGACTAATCCCAATATCGAAGCATCATTCGCCTCCATATTAACGTCTTCCAGGACGACATTCTTTCCGAAAGAATGCGAAAGGTTTTCGATCTTTATCATTAACCTTACCTCCAATACGAACTATTATACACCTGTGATAAACTTAACTTATGGAAGACTTGTGGAATTACCTGAAAGCAACTGACAGGCCCATCGCCCTTTACGGAACGGGTGACGGCGCCGACAAGATCATGGCAAAACTCGAGAAGGACAGCACCCTCGATAAGGTAAAGGGCGTCTTCGCGAGCAGCGGATTTGTAAGGGATCGCTCCTTCAAGGGATTCAAGGTCGAAAGCTTCGAAAGCTGCCTCGAGCGCCTCGGAAAGGACATGATCGTCCTTATGTGCTTCGGCTCTCCCCGCCCGGAGGTCCTTTCAAACGTCGACCGCATCGCTTCGCAGTGCGAATTCTATGCACCCGATGTCCCCGTCTACGGCAAGAATATCTTCGACCGTGCCTTTTACGAGAAGCACAGGTCCGAGATCACAGATGTGACGGCCCGATTGGAGGATGATCTGTCCGTAAAGACCATGGTTAACACTGTTACAAATAAGCTCACCGGAAGCATCGAGCCGCTCAAGGCATGTGAGACCACACCTGACGAGGAAAACTCCCTGATCCGCCTCCCGGACAATGCTACTTTCGTGGATCTGGGGGCCTACAACGGCGATACGATCTTAAAATACACCGACGTCTGCCCGACGATCGAAAGGATCTATGCGGTCGAACCCGATAAGAGGAATTTCAGGAAACTAAACGAGAATACATCCCATATCGATAACATCACATACATCAATGCGCTGATCTCGGATAAGAGCGGCACTACCCATATCGACACGAGCAAGGGCCGCGGCGTCCACGAAGCCAAGGACGGCGGTGACATCGAGAGCACCACAGTCGACGATATACTCAATGGAGCGAAAGTCGACTTTATTAAGTTCGACGTCGAAGGTAACGAGCACAAAGCCATAGAAGGCGCTAAGGAATCCATAAAAAAATATCGCCCCGTGATGCACATCGCGTGCTATCACAGGAGCGAGGATATCTTTGATCTGCCTTTGGAAGTACTGAAGATAAGGGACGACTATAAGATCTATATGCGTCACCTGCCGCATGTCCCCGGGTGGGATACGGCATTCATCTTCGTCTGAGAACCATTTAGACCATCCAGGATCTGATAAGAGCGATCTCCTTCTTGTAGCCCTCGTCCTCATTAGGAGTCTCGAGGATAAAGGGCTTACCCTGCAGGAGCGGATGAGTGATCACGCGGCGGATACCGTCTGCACCGAGCTCACCTTCGCCGATCTTCTCGTGTCTGTCCTTATGGGAATCCATGGGGTTCTTGCTGTCATTAAGGTGAAGCGCGTAGAGCCTTTCGAGACCGATGACCTTATCGAACTCATCGAGGACCGCGTCGATATTACCTACGACATCGTAGCCGCCGTCCCATGTGTGACATGTATCAAAGCATACGCCGATCTTGTCCTTGAGCTCTACCCTGTCGATTATCGCCTTCAGCTCCTCGAAATTCCTTCCGACCTCCGAGCCCTTGCCCGCCATGGTCTCGAGAAGTACGATCGTCTTCTGGTCTTCGAACATCGCTTCGTTAAGCGCGTCGGCGATCATGGGGATAGCTTCCTCAGCGCCCTGACCTACATGAGAACCGGGATGGAAGTTATAGTAGTTGCCCGGCACATATTCCATGCGCTTTATATCGTCCTTCAAGACATTTCGAGAGAATTCCCTGATATCGGGCTTGGCGGCACAGACATTCATGGTATAGGGCGCATGAGCCACGAGCTTTCCGAAGTTATTCTCCTTCATATACTCTACGAGCGCCTCGGCATCCTTGGGATCTATCTCCTTGGCGCTTCCGCCCCTGGGGTTACGAGTAAAGAAAGCGAAAGTATCCGCTCCGAGTTCGGTAGCGTGCTTACCCATGGCGAGGAATCCGCCGGAACTGCTCAGGTGACAACCGATATTGATCATGGTACTAACTCCTTTTAAAGTGTGTCGATAACTGTCCTCTTGACCTTCCTGAAGAATACTGTCGTAACAGAAAGAGATACTACCTCCGCGATGGGGAATGCCCACCAGACACTATTGATAACTCCTGTCATGGAAAGAAGCCATGCAACGGGGATAAGGACAAGAAGCTGTCTTGCGATGGATACGAAGAATGAATAATAGCTCTTGGCAAAGGCCTGGAATACCGAGCCCAGCATGATGGCAACGGCTGCCATCGGATAGCTCAATCCGATCGTACGAAGCGCGGGAACACCGATCCTTACCATCTCATCGGATGCCTTGAAGATCATGAGAAGATACTGGGGGAACAATCCGAAGACGAGCGTACCCATGAGCATTATGCCTACGCCGAGGAACAGGGAAAACTTCAGTGCCTCCATGATCCTGTCCTTCCTCTTGGCGCCGTAGTTATAGGCCATTACGGGGATAAGTCCGTTGTTAAGGCCGAAGACGGGCATGAAGAAGAAGCTCTGGAGCCTGAAATATACTCCGAATACGGCCTGAGCCGTCGACGAGAATTTACCCGTTATGATGTTCATGAAGTATGTCATTATTGAACCGATGGCCATCATGAGCATAGAGGGAACACCGATGAAATAGATGCTCTTGATCGTCTCGCCGTGAGGCTTGAAGATTCTGCTGAACGACAGATGGATATCGGGGTTACGCTTAAGGTTCAGGAATATACCTATGCATGCGGCGCATATCTGTCCGACACATGTGGCAAGAGCGGCACCTGCGACCTCCAGCCTCGGGAATCCGAAGAGTCCGAAGATCATGATGGGATCGAGGATGATATTGATGATCGCACCGCTCATCTGCGAGATCATGCTAAGGTGTGTTCTGCCCGTGGACTGCAGGAGCCTTTCGAGCATTACCTGAAAGAAGCATCCGAAAGAAAGAACCGAGATGATCCTTAAATATGAGATGGCATATGCTGCGATCTCCGGATCATCCGTCTGAGAGTTGATGAATATCTTTGAGATAAAAAGTCCTACCAAAAGGAAAAAGATGTAGTGAAAACCTGTAAGGAGAAGACCCATATTGGCGGCATTATCGGAATGCTGATAATTCTTCTCGCCAAGTCCCTTCGACAGGAGGGCGTTAACACCTACGCCGGCACCCATTCCGAGGGCTATCATAAGATTCTGCATCGGGAATACGAGAGTTACCGCCGTAACGGCATTCTCGGATACGCGTGCAACAAATATACTGTCTACGATGTTATAAAGAGCCTGTACGAGCATCGAAGCCATCATTGGCAGGGACATCGACAGGATAAGGGGTTTCACGGGCATTACGCCCATCTTATTTTCTTCCATACTTGAATTCTCCTATGGGGAGAACAATAAAATAATATAAAAAGAATGTCAATAAGTAAGCGGACGGGGCGAGGACTTGAGAAGCGAGCACACACAAAACTTGTTTGTCCAACTTGAACAAACAAGTTTTTATATGAACTAAAGCGCTGTCCATCGATCACATCATGTCCTCCGACACTGACATCGAGATCATAGTCTATGAGGAGATGCAGGCTTACTACTGCGGAGATAAAACTCTCGACGAAGTGATCGTGATAATGAACGACAGAGCTCAGAGAGTGTTGGATGAACGAGCATGACATCCATGCAGGACGCTACATAGCAACACCAGATAAATATCGCTCATGATGTCGCTCAAACCGGCAAAAGCAGCGACACGATCAGCGACTTTCGCTCAAAGTCGTTCATTTTGTCGCTCGATCAGAGGAAAAGAGCGACATGCACAGCGACATTGGACTACCCTAGAGCTTTAAAGCGAATGCCCGCCGACGTGATCTACTTTAATCCTGATCGGCTGTCTCGCCTTCTACGTCCCACTTAAAGGATTCGATAGCTACGACTTCCTTGCCGCATGTGGGGCAGGTGAACTTTCTTCCTCTCTTAACGTGGATCGACTTCATGAAGTCGGCTCTCGGAGGAACGAATCCGCAGTTACACTCGGGGCAGACGAACCTGGCGCCCGAATAGTAGAACTCCGCGAGGATCACGGCAAAGAGTATCGCCGTTACCGTCCCCGCGAGTGCCGGGATGAATGAACCGTACAATACCGAGCATACTATCCACAGGATCTCCCAGATGACGATAGCTGCCGCCATACACATCATTATAGTTACGAACTTCTTTCTGGACTTGGGAACCTTCATATTACCGTGCTCCTTTCGCATAGACGTCTACACTATGGATTTTACCACGGTAAAGGGAAACTGATGTTAATTATCAGTAAACCGTAACATCATATTTCCTTACTCTCTTCAAATTCAGAAGAATGGTCGGGACGACTACCATGAGGTTGCAGCCGATCGTCGAGAGGATACCGGTCACGGAAACCTTAAAGAAGTAGATGCCCTGAGGTCCGAGAATATAGTTGACTGTCAGGATGACCAGGAGACAGATAAGCCCTCCCGTGATAAGTCCGATAAGATCCAGCAGGAGCACTTCACCTGCCACCTTGCCGAAGATCTGCGACTTTGAAAAGCCGATAGCCTTATAGATCGAGAACTCGTACTTTCGCTTCTCGTATGCCGCGGAGAAAGCCGCATTGACCGTTACCGCGAGTACGAGACCGATAATGAATGCGATCGCGAACAGGATATATTTGAACATCGAAAGCTGATCTTTGATCTCATTAAGCCATGAGTAGTTGGTCTGGATCTGAATGTGCGGATAGTCTGCACTGATCTTTGCCCCTGCGTCCTCGAGAACGTCATTTACTGTCTGCCTATCATATCCCGAGACGGTATCGGGCTCGCTTCTGAGGAACATCACGGTATCTCCGTTTACTTCACTTGATACTCCGTACAGGACCATGCCCGGAATATCGACTATCGTCTTTACGGTAACGGGGTCGGCGAAATATGCCTTATCCCAGTCCTCCGAATATTCAAGGACATCTCCCTCCTTGACTCCCCAGTTGTTCGCGAGGGTCTGAGACAACATGATCTCACCGTCTTTGAGAACCACTTCATCCGGGACGTCGGTCATGACGCGATTGAATTCCTCGAAGTCCTCTTCCTTCCTGAATAATATCGATCCGGTGCTGTTATCGTATCCCATTATGGTCTTGTAGGAAAAATACAGATTACTCACACCGATCACGGTGTCAGCCTTATCCGGAGCGTAATCTTCACAGACTTCCCCGAAATCACGAAGTTCGTTCACGATCTCCATGCTGTTTGAATTCGAATATACAAGTAAGTAGTCAGAAGGCTTATCGTAGGACAGTTCAAATACCGCCTGCTGATGTTCGATATACATTCCGGCAAGAAAGCAAACAGCCGTAAAGCCCAGCATAAGGGCGAGGACCGCGGATCTTGCCCTGTTCCTCCTGATGTAAGAAAAAGGTGCAAACGTGCTCATGACTCGCCTCCCTTAGCCGTCACATCGGAGAGACTGCCGTCCCACATCTCTACCGTCATGTCGGCATCCCTGATGATGCTGTGATCGTGCGTAATAACGATAACGAGTCTGTCCTTTGAATACTCCTTGAGCCTGTCCATTACAAGGAAGGCATTCTCATGGTCGAGCGATGCCGTGGGCTCGTCCGCGAAGAGGACCTTGGGATCGTTCATCATGGCTCTTGCTATGGCTACTCTCTGCCTCTGACCGCCCGAGAGCTTTGACGGAGTCTTACCGAGCTCATTCTTTTTAAGACCGATATCGATAAGATTCTTCTCAGCCTTCTCCCGCGCCTGCGAAGGTGAGCACGAAGCGGCAAGGATGACATTTTCGGTCGCCGTCATATATGAGACAAGATAGTGGCGCTGGAATACGAATCCGAACTCGTTTCTTCGAAGCTGCTGACGCCTCTTCTCGCTTATTCCGTTCAGGGACTCGCCGTTATAGAGAATATCTCCGTCGGTGAGCTTTTTTAATGTAGACATCGTATACATCATGGTTGATTTTCCCGAGCCCGAAGGACCGATTATACCGACGAGCCCCTTATCGGGAAATGTGATATCTATGCCTTTCATCGCATATGACTTTTCTTCCTTATCCATGTCATATATCATCGTTGCATTCTTAAGTTCAAACATCTTTCTTATCTCCCCTCTTATTCGATCTGATCTACTGTATTTATGGCCCTGATCTGCAGGAAAAGCGGTATCTGACAAAGACCGAATATTGCGATCAGCATCAGGAGGACCTTCTGTTCATCTCCGGGCCTTATGAGCGGCACGTATAATCCCATCGGATCTATCAGGAACTTATCCATTCCGAGGACGGCAGCAGCCGACAGGATGCCTCCGATAAAGAGTGCGGCGGCAAAGCAGATAAGGAGCTCCTTTAGTGCCATGATATATATCTCAAATGATGAGAATCCTATGGAGTTAAAAAGGCACCATTCCTCATGTCTGTCCCTTATATGGATCGACAGTACGACGAGCACGCATATTCCCAGAAGACCGCCGGATATCGCCGTGATCATAATCTTTATGTTCTCCAGAGTATCGGTCATCTCGTGGAACTGCTCGAAAGACGAGTCGTAATCCTGTGAATAAACGAGATCCCAGCCCTTATCTTCCAGCTTCCTGATGATGCCTGCATCCTTATCGTCATGAAGAGCTATAAGGTTTATATTGTTCTCGATCTTCAGGGGGTATCCGAACAATACATAGTAAGGACACTCAACCTGACCTACTATCGTATGACCGTCACCCAGCATGCTCAGGAGATCTTCTCCCGAATTCTTGTAAGCCATCGTATCTACGACGATCTCCCCGGGATTCTCGGGCATCCTTCCGCTTACGAGGACTGCTCCCATGTGATCCGAAAAGCGCTGCATATCCTCTCCGTTATCGAAATAATAAACGGAGGTATACGCCTCACCGAATATGGACTTGAGCTTTGCATTGCCGACCCTTACGACAAAAACATCGTCTGTCCCGAGATCTTCTCTTGCCCTGTCCCTCTGCTCTTCGATAAGAGGCGTGATCTTCTCATTCCATTCCTCGGTAGTCTCGTATTCTCCCGGATCTACGCTCGCACTGAATACCGTCTTCTTCGCAAATGATCCGTACATATTGTTCTCAAACGGCTCCATTACGCATCCCAGAAGATACCCGAGGGTATAGATCATCATGGCGAACATGGAAAGGCTGATCACTAATGCGCCCGTCCTTCGCTTGTTGTGATTGATATACGGAAACGGCGAAAGTCTTGCTCTGTTACTACTCATTATCTATCCTCACTTATTGCTTCATAAAGTGCTTCTCTCGAATCATCATAGTGCGTGATGTCGCACTCGATATCGGGCTCTATGAGTCCCGCCGGAGCGTCAGCATCCGCCCTTACCCAGTTCTTCGTTGATATCTGCATGAAGATATGCGAATTGGGAAGAGAGAAATATGCCACATCTCCGTAACTGTTGGGATCGTTGCCCGGTGCTTCTCCGATAATAATTCCAAGGTCATTATCACGAACGAACTGCGCCATCTCCATGGCCGCGCTGAATGTCTCGGATGTCGTAAGTACATAGAGGTTACCCGTGAATGTCAGATCCTCGTACCTGTTGTTATGAACGATCCCGTCATTGTCGTCTATCATGATCGGGCCGAGCCTCCAGTCGCATGTGCAGATCCTGTACTCATCTATATCGAGATAGCGAAAGAATTCGATCACGACGGCATCGCTCCCGCCGGGGTTGAACCTCACATCAACGGCGACATTTTGAATACCCTTATCCCTTACCTCGGTGAACATCTCGCGAACGGTGTCCTTGTATTCATCGTTAAAGTTGCACTCATAGAGATTTAATATCGCAAGGCTCCTGCTCTCGTCGATCTCGTAATTAACAAACTCTTCATCCTCTCCGGAAGATTCGTTTTCGACCCCGTTATAGGCATAGTATTCATCGATCGTCAGATAGTCCTCATCGTGACATACGACTTCACAGGTATCTCCTTCAGCGTTTACGAGTGTATAAGTAATACCGTCATCGATATCAAATCCCAGGTAATCAAGACCAGCTACCGATATGATGTCGTTACTTATATCCGAAAGTTCACTGCTCTCACACTCGAAGCTGTAGATATCGCTCTTTTGCGCGAGCAGTTCGGCGATCGTAACTCCGTTTACGGCCGTCACGGAATAGCCGTCTCCGTCCCACTCGAGTGCATACTTTATAAATCTGTTATCACGATCCATTATCGATGCGAGAGTATGTCCGTCATGAAGCAACGCGAAGATGCTCTCGATATCTCGGGCGAGCTCATTTACGGTGATGCTGTCACGCGAACTTATATCCGCCCTCACTTCCGAAAATCGCTGCTCGACATCTGCGGGGACTCCCTTATAGCATGCGGGATGGAGCTTGCGGAAATATCTCATCGCATAATCGAGATCCTCCAAGGCGGCATCCGATGTCAATACCTCATCGTAGCCTAACGAAGCAGGAACGGGATCGGAATGTCTGGAAGTGGAATTCCAGTAAGGATTACAAAAGTATCCGCACATCAGGAAAGCAACGGTGACAAGAAGCGAGATGACCGATACCGCGACCTTACCGCCCTTACGCGAATTCGCCATAAAAAGGAATAACGCCCCCGCGATAACGATCGCGATAACGCCTGCGATCAGAACGATATCGCTCATGGAAACGACATAGACATTGAGCGGCGCTATCCCTATTACCGCTATCCATATCAGTATGCAAAAGATAAGGTATCTCTTCTTCAAAGTCATGCTCCTTCCGAACTTATGCCACGATAATACTTTTCGGAGGAGGATAATATAAGTGACCGCAGTCACATATTAGGATATGACCCGGGTAATACTTCAGCCCTTGAGCATCAGAGCGAGCTTTGCCCTGTCATGTACGTCGAACTTATCGTAGATAGATGAGATATAGTTCTTTACCGTGCCTTCGGATATAAAGAGGATCGATGCGATCTGGGAATTGGTGCAGCCTTCCGCGATGAGACGGCAGATCTCCTTTTCCCTGTCCGTCAGATCCTTTCCTTCGAATATATCCGTATTGTCGGACTTCTTTGTTCCTTCGGATGAAGCGCCGGCCATCATGTGAGTGATCTTCTCCATGACCTTGCCGTCGAGTACGCTCTGACCCTGCAGCGCCCTGTCGACCGCATTGATGATCGCGTCCTTACCGGAATCCTTGAGGAGATATCCGATGGCGCCGCCGGCCAATGCCTGCGAGATATTCTTCTCATCATAAAATGTAGTGAGCACGATTATCTTTATATCGGGATACTTGGCCTTTACTTTCCTTATGAGCTCGATACCGCCCATCTGAGGCATGTTGAGGTCGACGAGCATGACATCGGGGAGCTGGTCGGGAGTCTTTTTATCGAGCTTTTCGAGAGCATCGACACCGTTAAAGGAAAAACCGCAGATATAATGACCGCCTGAGTATGTGAGTATTATCTCAAGGCTCTCCATAAGGAGAGGTTCGTCATCTACCATAAATATCTTAGCCATCTTTTCCCTCCCTGACATAACGGGGCATATCTATCGAAACGACAAAGCCGTCCCTGCCGTCGATCTCCATCTCGCCGCCCATCGACTTCGCGTGATCTCGAAGCTTTCGAAGACCGAATCCGTCAATGAGCTTCAGGCGCTTTTCTTCATATGAGATATCGCCCCAGCCTCTGCCGTTATCCTGGACCTTGAGCAGGATATTCGCACTTCCGATCTCAAGTATCACGACAAATACGGTAGCATCCCCGTGCTTGACGCCGTTCGTCAGGAGTTCCTTCAGAGCGCTGCTCAGGAAAGCCGCCGTGCTGATATCTATCTTGCCTTCTTCGCGGATATTGTCAAGATTGTCATGGACCTTGATATCCGTATCCATTATAAATCCCGAGATGAGCTCCTTGAGCGAAGCTATATAGTCCGGGATCAGTACAGTATCGTCATCCGAATCAAGAGTCCTGACTACGCCTCTTATAGAATCTATTGCTTCATGGACCCTGACATTAGCCTGTTCCATCTTGGCGGATGCAGTATCCGTATCCTTATCTATCAGGAGCTGCGCCGCATCCAAAGTGACCGAAGCGGCCGAGAGCGTATGCCCTACAGAGTTATGGATATCACGGCTTATGCGTTCTCTTTCGCGAAGTCTGGCATTTGCTTCATCGACCGCCTTTTTCTTTGCGATCTCCTCACGAAGCTGTCTCTCGTTAAGGCTGTCCAGAGCCGCGAGCTTTACCGCCCGATCGAGCTCCGCCATCTTGTTTTCATAAAAGCTTATAAAGTACACGGCAAGCGCCCATATCAGGTATATTCCTAAAAGCAGGAGGGCATGCTTTAATACATCGATCCTCTCGGGACTGCAGATCTTCAGGTGCCATGCATACGAAAGCACTGCGAGCACCACCGAGATACTGACACGGATACCGCTCCTGCCGATCTTGAGTAGCACGGCCGGAACGGTAAGGTATATAGAGCTCCACCACGATCCGGTCAGGATGACGAGAGCGATCGGAGACGCTATAAGAATGAAAGCCGATATCTTATGAAGTATGGAATCGTCGTCAGAAAGGAGGCATGCCGTTACCGCCGTCATGGAGACTGCAAACCATATTACGGCTACGGCAGCAGATCCCGTGACAAAAGCCGCACACGCCAGTACAACGGTGCAGGTGACGGAATATATCCACTTTATCAGAGTTATCGGCGAAGATATCATGATCAGAAAGTCATCAGTCCTTCAGGTCCGCTCTCATAGAGGAGATCGTATTCTTCCTGTGTGATGACGCCTTCATCCAGGAGTTCATCCAGTGCCTGATCGTAGAAATCCTCTCTTATCACGGGAGTTTCCGTACCTTCAAAAAAGTAATCGGTATCATACTCATCTATCTTGGGAACTCCGTTGGAATTAAGGACCACGTCCACTGAGACGGAGAATTCTTCAGACGGAGCGACTTCCGCTGCCGCAGCCGTGACCTGATTGATACCGGCCATGATATCATCATAAAAGTTATAGAAGTCATAACCGGTGCCCCCTGCCGTGGAAAAATCCCCGGTAAACAGGAGCAGGATCCCGCTATCGGCATAGAGTGTCAGTATCGTCTTTATATAAGGGATCATTACATCAGGATCATCGGATACGATCTCCATACCCTGTGCGATCGAAGGTCTTGTTCCCGTTACTGTGACCGTTGCCGACTGATCATCAACACAGTCGAGCTCCGTTTCAAATTCGTAGCCCGAGAACAGGAGGACATATGTATCGGCATTGTCGTCCGCTGACATAAAATTCGAATTAGCGGCATAAGCAGAATTCGTAGTGAGATTCATCGCCGCATCCACATCTCCGACACCGAGCTGCCCCAGGAATCCGTCGACGAGCGAACAGGCGTTGGTCCCCAGTTTCACGACAGATTCCGTCTCCAGACCGATCTCGCTTATATATTTGGCAAGATCTTCCGTGGAGTCCTCATCGATCAGCCAGTTCCTGTCCACTTTCACCATATCGAATTCGAAGGTATTCTCTTCGGTATATTCAGAGCCTGTGACCATCGATTTCAGATGATCGATATCATAGTCTCCGGGATCTCCATTACGGATCGTCTTATCGACATCGGGAGCCGTGATCTCAACCGAGATCTGATCATCCTCGTTACTTACGATCTCTATCGTAGCGCACGAAAGACATGCGGCTACAAGATCATACCTGGGCACTTCTATAGCAACATCCTGAAAAGCATCATCTCCGCTTACGCAATCCATGGAGTCATCATATCTGAACTCCATGCATGCGCTGATATAGTTCCTTACGGCTTCTTCCTGCGACTCTTTCTTCTTTCCGGCGAAGATATTGTCACATCCGCTGAGCGTTCCCGTCATGAGCGACAACACAAGAACTGCACTTACTGTCTTTATCCCTTTCTTCATGGTACTCTCCCTTTTTCCCTAAGTGGTGTTTTCATTCGGATTGTATCATTAGAGGGCGGCTCATGACCACTTAACGATCATTATCACCGGGGCAGGACATGAGGGATACGGATCAAAGGATGTCTATATATTCACCGTTCAAGGCCTTGTTCATGCTCCTTACGGCACAGAACTTTCCGCACATCGAACAGGTATCGTCATGCTCCGGAGCTCTTGAATCACGGATGGCCTTTGCTGTCTCGGGATCGATCGAACACTCCCACTGGGTATCCCAGTCGAATACTCTCCTGGCATCCGCCATCTTATTATCGATATCCATGGCATGTGGGATCTTCTTCGCGATATCGGCAGCATGAGCCGCGATCTTGGACGCGATGATGCCCTGCTTTACATCGTCGACATTGGGAAGCGCGAGATGCTCTGCAGGCGTAACGTAGCAGAGGAAAGCTGCTCCCGCGGATGCGGCGATGGCGCCTCCGATAGCGGATGTGATGTGATCGTATCCGGGGGCGATATCGGTAACGAGGGGACCTAAGACATAGAAAGGCGCGCCCATGCAGATAGTCTGCTGAAGCTTCATATTGGCTTCGATCTGATCCATCGGCATGTGCCCGGGGCCCTCGACCATTACCTGTACATCCTTCTCCCATGCGCGCTTTGTAAGCTCACCGAGCCTTACGAGCTCCTCGATCTGACATACGTCGGAAGCATCAGCAAGACAGCCCGGGCGGCATGCGTCCCCGAGGGAGATAGTCACATCGTATTCCCTGCAGATATCGAGGATCTCATCGTAGTATTCATAGAACGGATTCTCGTTACCGGTCATGCACATCCATGCGAAGATCAACGAGCCGCCTCTTGATACGATATTCATCTTTCTCTTATGCTTTTTGATCTGGTCGATCGTATGTCTCGTGATACCGCAGTGCAGGGTCACGAAATCAACTCCGTCCTGCGCGTGGAGCCTTATGACATCGATAAGATCCTTAGCCGTAAGCGTAGCGAGATCTCTCTGATAATGGATGACCGAATCATATACCGGAACGGTACCGATCATAGCCTTACATTCGGAAGTAAGCTTGCGCCTGAAGGGGATCGTGTCGCCGTGGCTTGAAAGGTCCATGATCGCCTCGGCTCCCATGTCTACCGCAGCCTGAACCTTCTGCATCTCGATATCGTAATCCTTGCAGTCGCGAGAGACTCCGAGATTGACATTTATCTTAGTCCTGAGCATCGATCCGACACCCTCGGGATCAAGGCATGTATGAAGCTTATTGGCGCAGATCGCGACCTGACCTCTTGCCACAAGATCCCTGATCTCCTCTTCGGTCCTGTATTCCTTCTTGGCGACGATCTTCATCTCGGGTGTGATGATACCCTTTCGTGCCGCTTCCATCTGTGTACTGTAATCTCTTGTCATTTTCTTCTCCCTATAATCAGAATCTGTATTCGCTCTTGATGTCATATCCGTGATCGAGCGGACCTCTGCCGTGACCGATATCAAGTCCCGCGGCGATCGCACCCGTTACATATTTCTTCGCTCTGTTCACCGCCTCGGGAACACTCAGTCCTTTGGCAAGCGCGGAGGCGATCGCACTCGATAATGTGCATCCTGTTCCGTGCGTATTCGGGTTGTCTATCCTGCCCGATCCAAAGCTATAAAACTCCCCTCTGTAGAAAAGCACATCGTCTGCATCGAGCTCGCTGTGACCGCCCTTTATAAGGACCGCGCAGCCGCAGTCGGCATTTATCTTTCGAGCCGCCTGAGCCATCGATTCACGCGAGAATATCTTCATGCCGGAGATCGCTTCCGCCTCGGGGATATTGGGCGTCACGAGCGTCGATATGGGAAAGAGTTCCCTGATCAAAGCGCTTACGCTCTTTTGATTTGAGAGGTCCGCGCCACTCGTTGCGACCATCACGGGGTCCGTGACGATATTCTTTATCCCGTAGAGCCTCAGCCTGTCTGCGATGACTTCGATAAGTTCCGCAGATGGAACCATTCCTATCTTTACCGCATCGGGAGTTATATCCTCGAACACCGCGTCGATCTGGTCTGCCAGAAATGCGGGATCGACATTTACGATGCTTCTTACACCCGTAGTATTCTGAGCCGTCATAGCGGTAATGACCGACATTCCGTAGACGCCGTTACAGAGCATCGTCTTGAGATCGGCCTGTATGCCTGCGCCTCCCGAACAATCGCTCCCTGCTATCGTAAGTACTGCTTTCATCTTATGCTTCTTATCTCCTTGAAACTCTGTAACATCTTCTGCGCAGCCGCCCCCGGATCTTCCGCCTTCATGATCGCGGATACGGCACATACGCCTGCGATATCTATCCCTTTAAGCACGCCGAGATTTCCACTGTTTAATCCTCCGATCGCATTGACCGGGATCGGTACTGCCTTTGTGATGGCGTCGAGCGTCTCCGTCGAAGTAAGTACCGTCTTGACCTTGGTCGTAGTCGGATAGATCGCACCTACTCCGAGGTAGTCGGCTCCTTCCTCATATGCCTTCTTGGCGGCTTCGACAGTCTTTGCGGTAGCACCTAATATCCTGTCCTTGCCGATCAGCTTTCGTGCCACCGCTACGGGCATATCTTCCGTTCCCACATGTACGCCTTCTGCGCCCGATGCGAGCATTACATCCACCCTGTCATCGATGATCAGAGGGACTTTAGATTCAGTCGTGATCGCATGGACTTTCCGTGCGAGATCGATATATTCCCTCGTGGTCCTGTTCTTCTCGCGAAGCTGCATTATCGTGACTCCGCCCGTGAGCGCGGATCTTACCCTCCTGAGGAATTCCTCTTCCGTGAATCCCGTGCTGTCCGTAATGAAATAAAGCGTCGTATCAAATTCCATCTCTTTCTCCTAACGCGTCGATAAGAGCCGCCATGAACGATCCGCCGCCCTTATCGGTCTTTGCCTTGAGCCCGCAGACCTTAAAGTATCCGCAGGCTTTCGCGACACTTGCGATCGAGTCATCAGCCGCCAGAAATGTCGCGATGACCGCACCGAGCATGCAGCCCGTACCCGTAACGGACGAGAGCTGCTCACATCCGCCGTCGACCTTTATGACTTCATCTCCGCTGATGACAAGATCCGTCTTTCCCGTGGCTGCGACTATCGCACCGTATCTGTCCGAAAGCCTTCGCGCGGCAGCCGCAACATCCTCTTCTCCGAGCGACTTATCCGCATCGATACCGCGGCTCAGATAACAGTTATCCGCCAGCGCCATGATCTCCGAATAATTGCCCTTTATAACACGCGATGTGTTCTTCTCAAGAAGCTCGGATATGAACTCACGCCTTAACTTCGAGCAGGCGACTCCGACCGCATCCGTGACTACCGGAATGCCGCACCTGTTCGCCTCTTCTATTGAGATGCGCATAGCTTCCATCCTGGTATCAGTGATATTTCCGAGATTAATAAGGAGCGCCGATGCAGTATGCGTGATCTCGCGAACTTCCTTCGGATGCTCTGCCATTATGGGGCTCGCACCTAAGGCCAGTACCGCATTTGCGGACTGGTTCATCGCGATCGGGTTCATGATGCAGTGGATCAGATGTGCTTTGTTTCCGTTTCTGTATTCTTTTTCCAAATCTTCTCTCCTCCCTCGATCTTCATCTGCATGCGCTTAAGGACGCCTATCGCCTGCAGCCTGTAAAGAAGTACTGCCGCGATGCTTCCGCCGATCAGTGTTCCGCAGAGAAACGAAGGAACATAAAAGAACCAGGTAAGATCATGTCTGCCCCAGATATAGGTCATTACGGGGTATGAGACTATCGCTCCGATGATACCCGTACCGATGATCTCTCCCAATACCGCGGCCCAGATCTTGTTCTTAGAGACTTTGTACAGGATTCCCGAGAGCAGTGCTCCGAATACTGCACCGGTGATGGCAAGCGGCGGTATTCCCATCGTACACATCCTGATGATTCCGATCGATATCGCTACGATAAGAGCGTCGACGGGCCCGAGGAGAACCGCTGCAGTGATGTTGATAAGATGTGCCATCGGGCACATTCCCTCGATTCTCAAAAGAGGTGAGATCACGACTCCTACGGCGATCAGCATCGCCATCGTGACCATTCTTAAGATGTTGTATCGTTTCATAAACGACTCCTTTCGCACACACGAAAAAAGGAAGCTGCCCGAATAAGGCAACTTCCGACCAAAACACTAAATATGATACTAGCGTCCCTACGTTGGCATTACCCAAATCAGGTTAACGGTCGAAGGGCACACCTTCCTCTCAGCCTTTCTAAAAGCTCCCGTGTGTATATTTGATTTTCCATAAGAAGATACACTAACGATACCTGCGGTGCAATAGCGTTTTTCATCCGAGATTATTAAGTGAATCTTAATCCGGTCTTCATACTTACGGAGCGATCCTCGTATATCATCATCCGCAGAAAGCCGAAAGGAGATCTGCATGATGACATCTGAAAAAGGCATCGACTCATTCAGATTAAAGTTGATCGCTCTGGTATTTATGGTGATCGACCATATCTATACATACCTGAATTCTCCGCTGCACGGATATCAGGCCGAGGGTGCCTGGCCACAGTGGATCCCCTTGCTCACAAGATTCGTTTCACCGCTTTTTCTCTATCTGATGATCGAAGGTTTTTACCATACGAGAAGCCGCCGAAAGTACCTGGGAAGACTATTCACAGCAGGACTTATCATGATGGGCGGAAATATACTCATCAACTACCTCTTCGGAAGTGTCGACCATGCCACGGGAAATTACAGCTTTCATTCCCTCACACAGGGCCACGATATCTTTCTTACCCTTGCAGCCATGTTTGTACTGATATGGTGCCTGGATAATCTGAAACAGCATAAGTACAAAGGCGCGAGCATTTTTATCGCCGTCTTCACTGCATTGGTCAGCCTTATCCTTGAAGGCGGATTCTACATGCTCCCCGTCACTTTCATCATCTGGTTCTTCCATAACAGTAAGCCCCTTCAGTGCACGGGAATATGCATCTGGAGCCTTATCCTGTTGGCGCATACGCTCATATCGTATCTTACGAACAACCCGGGATGCTCCCTCTACAGCTACCTTTGCTTTGACAACGAGTGGGCCATGTTCCCTGTCATATTCCTTATCTTTCCGTACAACGGAAAAAGAGGCAGGAATACAGCCTTTACAAAGTACATGTTCTACGTGATATACCCGGTCCATCTCTGGATACTTATGATCCTGCGCTATATCATCGAGGCAAAGCTCTCTTGAGGTTACGCGAGAGCGGCATTCTCCTCTTTTGAAAGTGCATCGGCTTCCCTCTTTGCCACGACCTTCATGGAATCGGCTGACTTATATACGAGCACGATGTACCAGACGGACATGGCGAGGAATCCCAGACAGATAATAGGGAGCCCGATAAGACCGAGGAATGCAAGACCCGGAACGATGCAGATACCCAGGCAGACACCTGTGGCGATCAGAAGGTATACAAAGGTCTTCTTGAGCTTTGTCCACTCATCCGAAAGATACGAATCGGTGGGCTCAAGTGCCTTGCTCATGGTAATGGCGAAGTTCATCATGTAGACCACGGACATTATGGCTGACAGTGTCTGAAAGAACATATACGCACCATCAGATGTAAATACCATGATGAATGACAGTACACCCTGTGCGATGTAAAAAAGTCCTGCCGTCTTGAATCCGTCAAAGAACTTATTCATCCTGATGATGAAATACGCGCCCGCCAGGTTAAGGATCAGCGCCACAGATTGAATGACGATCAAAAAGACATTAAAACCGTCAATGCCGGTATCTCCGGCCAGACCGTCAGTCTTTCCTCCCGCGACCAGCGCAGACGCGGAGCTCGCTGCAAAAACCCCGTACAGGATCACCGAAGCCACTATCGTGATGACCGCGAATACGATCCCCGCGATAATGATCTTGAAGAATCCCATGAGATATCTGCCCATCTCGGTGCAGCGTACGACTTTCTCTTTCCGCAGGATGAGTTCCCTCTCCTTCGGAGTGCTTCCATAAACATTTTCCATACTTTCTACCCCTTGCAGATAAATACATCCACATCGTGATTATAACATATAATGCCCGCGCGACATAATAAATATAGGGCTTTCACCTGTCTTTAAGCTGACACATTTTGTTAACAAATACCCCTTGACGCGATATACCTCGTGTGGCATAGTATAAGCCATCAGGAGGTATCGCAAATGGACGTACAGCTTAAAAGAGGATTACTCGAGATCCTTGTCCTTGCAGCCATCAAGAATGACGATTCTTACGGTTACAAGATCATCAAAGACATCAAACCTTACCTATCCATTTCGGAGTCCACCTTATATCCGATACTAAAGCGACTTGAGGAAGGCGGTTGCCTGACGGTCAGGTCAGAAGAATATAACGGCAGACTTCGTAAGTACTACAGCATTACTGAGACAGGTAAGAAAAGAATCACTGATTTCCAGAATGAATGGAAAGAGATCATGGACATATATGAATATGTTACTCGGGAGGAAGAATCATGAACAAAGGAGAATACTTGGATGAGATAAGAGAGAAGCTCATGGGATTATCCGAGCAGGATATCGACAAGGCTCTCGAATTCTACAAGGAAGCACTGGCAGACAGGATGGACGACGGACTTACCGAAGAGCAGGCTATCAACGCGGTAGGTTCGGCAGACGAGGTAGCGGAGCAGATCCTCATGGATACACCTCTCCCGAAGCTCGTATCGGCAACTGTAAAGCCCAAGAGAACACTTAAGGCATGGGAGATCGTACTTCTCGTACTCGGAGCACCGATCTGGATCCCCGTCGCAGCATCCTTATTCGCTGTCGCATTATCGGTAGTATGTGTACTCTTCTCACTTATGCTCACGATTATCGCCGTCGTATTCGGTTTCATCGTCGGAGGCTTCGTGGCAGCAATAGCAGGTATCTGCGGATTGCTCGCAGGCGGCGGAGTCGCAGCATTGGCAAAGATCGGAGGAGGACTTGTAATGGTCGGATTGGGAGCACTTCTCTTCCTTCCCTGTAAGTCTCTCGTACTTTGGCTCTTCGAGCTTTGCGGAAGATTCTTCAAGTGGATCAAGAAGCAGTTCGTAAAGAGAAGCAATGTTAACACCAAAGAGAGTAAGTAAGGAAAGGCGGAATAGAAAATGAATAAGTTTACAAAGATACTTCTTATCACTGCAGGCGGATGCATCGTAACGGGACTTGTCATCACGGGCATCGCGATCGGACTTTCAAAGAAGAACGGCAAAAATGGTGTGAACACATATGAAAAGGTATCCGTCAACATTACGGACAGCATCGAGAACATCGATATCAGCGAAGTCTCACACGACATAAGGATCGAGAAGTCTTCCGACGACAAGATCACCGTGGAGTATTGGGACAACGACGCTATGACACACGAAGTTAAGACCGATAACAACACATTGACCATCTCATACAAGAATTCAGATCACTGGTATGACTACATCAATGTCGGATTCAACTTCACGGAGTCAATTGATGAAACAGACCACGACACGGTCATCTATCTTCCCGAGGGTGTCTACAACGACCTTACGATCAATGCGGTAAGTTCCGATATCAGCATCCCCGACGGATATACATTCAGCGATGTTTCATTTAACACGGTAAGCGGCGAGATCTCATGCGCATCCGAGTCCACGGGCAACGTAAAGGTCAACACCACAAGCGGAAACCTTAACGAGATGTATATTAACGGCATCTCCGCCGAGATCAATACGGTATCCGGTGATGTCACCCTGAGCGAAAGCTCTCTTTCCGGCTCCGTAGTTATCGACACTACTTCCGGCGGGATAACGCTCACGAACATCACGGTAGGAGCCTGCGACATCAATACGACATCCGGAGACATCGTCATGAACAACTACTCCGCCGACAGGACAACCGTCAATACGACATCCGGAGATATCACGGCTTCCGTAAACGGAACATATAACATTGATTACGAGTCTGTAAGCGGTGACGGCAACATCACATGCGACGACATCTCAGACGGAGCATTATTCAATGTTGAGACCATAAGCGGCGACCTCACGGTCTCTGCAGCATAAGCTATAGATCTTTCAGCAGGCGGCACTGCCTGTTCGGGCGGTGCCGCTTTATTGTGCAAAAATTCGGGAAATAACAAAGAAAAGAGTATGGAATCATGATTAAGAAAGCATTGAAAACAACAGGAGTCTGCTTAGCCGCCATAGCGGCCGGCGTAGTTGCTCAGCTGACGGGTCTTGCCGCAGGCGAGCTGCTCGGTAAGGCGGGACTTCCGCAGATAACGGAGATCATCGTATCCGCGATCCTCTATCCCCTTCTTACCTTTATAGGTATAAAGCTTATCGTCGGAAAGGCATTTAAATACGATCTTAAATCATTCAGGATCGGAAAACCCGACATAAAGCTCTACTGGCTCGGCGCAGCCATCATCCTTCCTCTTACGGTAACTGCCGTATATCAGTTCACGAACGGCCACTGGATCATGTGCAATACGGAAAATACGAGTGCTCTGATCCTCACGGCACAGAGCATCCTCTGGACGGGACTTGCCGCAGGCATCTCCGAGGAGCTCATCTTCAGAGGAGCGATCATGGGTGCGATCGAGAAAGAATATAACCGCAAGGCGGCCGTGCTGATCCCGTCGATCGCTTTCGCCGCGGTGCATATCGCAGGCAGGTCCTTAAGCCTTAGGAGCATCCTGCTTCTCATGGCTGCGGGAACACTCGTAGGCGTCATGTTCTCTATGATAGAGATCCAAAGCGGCAGCTTTTGGAATAACGCAATGGTACACGCGGGCTGGAACACGATAATCCTCGGCATCCTTCATACGGATGCAAAGCCCTCGAGTGATTCGGTCTTCACTTACGTTCTCGACTCCAAGTCAGAGCTCCTGACAGGCGGAGACTTCGGTATCGAGTCTTCCCTTGTGGCAGTCATCGCCTACTCGGTAGTAATCGTGATGGCTTTCGCTCTCATGGCGGGCAAGAGACATCAGCCTCAGCTTCGAAAGAGCATTAATTACTGACACTCTTCCTCCCAAAGCGGCGGTCATCCTGACGAGGAGCCGTCGCTTTTTTAATGCGGAAACTGCCTCTCCTTTGTGGTATCATTTAGATACATTTTGCTACATGGAGGTATACATCAATGGAATACCGTATCGAACACGATTCACTCGGTGAAGTGAAGGTCCCCGCAGACAAGTATTGGGCAGCCCAGACCGAGAGAAGCCACGAGAATTTCCAGATCGGCGTAGGCATCGAGACAATGCCCCGCGAGATCACACACGCTTTCGGAATCCTTAAGAAAGCGGCAGCAAGAGCTAATAACAGCCTTAAGCCCGAGAAGATGACAAACGAGAAGCTCGACGCCATCTCAAAGGCTTGCGATGAGGTAATAAGCGGATCTTTGAACGATCACTTCCCTCTCGTTGTATGGCAGACAGGTTCGGGCACACAGTCCAACATGAACGCCAACGAGGTAATCGCCAACAGAGCTAACGAGATCGCAGGCAGTAAGCTCTGCCACCCCAATGACGACATCAACATGAGCCAGTCGAGTAACGATACATTCCCTACGGCGATGCACATCTCCGCAGTCATCGCACTCGAGGACAAGCTCATCCCCGCAGCTCAGTATCTCATCGATACGTTCAAGAAGCTCGAGGCAGAGAACGAGGGCATCGTAAAGAGCGGAAGAACGCACCTTCAGGATGCGGTTCCGATCAGCTTCTCACAGGAGATCTCAGGCTGGAGATCTTCTCTCGAGAGAGACATCGAGCTCGTAAAGATCGCCGTAGAGCCCTTAAGAGAGCTCGCTTTGGGCGGTACTGCAGTAGGTACGGGACTTAATGCCCCCAAGGGCTTCGACACTAAGGTAGCAGAGGAGATCTCCGCACTTTCCGGCAAGAAGTTCGTTACTGCAGCCAATAAGTTCCACGCTCTTACGAGCAAGGACGAGATCGTTTTCGCTCACGGCGCCGTAAAGGCAATGGCAGCAGACATGATGAAGATCGCAAACGACGTAAGATGGCTCGCTTCCGGCCCCAGAGTAGGTCTCGGCGAGATCACGATCCCCGCCAACGAGCCCGGTTCGTCCATCATGCCCGGTAAGGTCAACCCCACACAGTGTGAGGCTGTTACGATGGTAGCAGTTCAGGTCATCGGTAACGATACTGCTATCGGAATGGCAGCATCCCAGGGTAACTTCGAGCTCAACGTCTTCATGCCCGTTATCGCTTATAACTTCCTTCAGTCCACGAGACTTCTCGCGGAAGCTATCATCTCCTTCACGGACAGATGCGCAGTAGGTATCAAGGCCGATAAGCAGAAGATGCACGATAACCTCCATAACTCGCTTATGCTGGTTACTGCTCTTAACCCCTACATCGGTTACGAGAATGCCGCTAAGACATCTCATCTGGCTTTCGAGGAGAATATCTCCCTCAAGGAAGCCTGCGTAAAGCTCGGTTTCATGACAGCCGAGGAATTCGACAAGGTTTTCCACCCCGAGCAGATGATTTGATTTTCATTAGTCTTATATATCAACTTTCACAGCCGACAGACCCGTTCTGTCGGCTTTTCTTATGCCTGCAACACATTGAACTGCGTGTTTTATGACTGTATAATT
Organism: Ruminococcaceae bacterium KH2T8; assembly: GCA_900111435.1. Lineage (NCBI taxonomy): Bacteria > Bacillati > Bacillota > Clostridia > Eubacteriales > Oscillospiraceae > Ruminococcaceae bacterium KH2T8. The sequence goes on along the minus strand of FOIY01000004.1, from coordinate 141,091 downwards.
GGGGAAGTTTATGCATTAAATATGTATTTAAAGATATGGAGGTCAGTCAAATGGCTAGAGTTTACAACTTTTCAGCAGGTCCTGCTACAATGCCGCTCCCCGTACTTGAGGAGATCCAGGCAGAGCTTCTCGATTATAAGGGAAGCGGAATGAGTGTAATGGAGATGTCCCACAGATCCAAGGTCTTCCAGCAGATCGCTGATGAAGCTGAAGCAGATCTTCGTGAGCTTATGGGTATCCCTGATAACTACAAGGTACTCTTCATCCAGGGCGGTGCTACACTTCAGTTCTCAATGATCCCTATGAACCTTATGAAGAACGGTGTCGCTGATTACATCGTTACGGGTGCATGGTCCAAGAAGGCTGCTACGGAAGCTAAGAAGTTCGGTAAGGTGAACATCGTAGCTACTTCAGCAGATAAGAACTTCAGTTACATCCCTGACTGCTCAGATCTCGCCATCGATGATGACGCTGACTATGTATATATCTGTGAGAACGAGACGATCCACGGTACGACATTCCAGACTCTTCCCAACACAAAGGGCAAGATCCTTGTTGCAGATCAGTCTTCCATGTTCCTGAGCAAGCCCTGCAACGTATCCGACTACGGTATGATCTACGGCGGTGTTCAGAAGAATATCGGTCCTGCAGGTCTTTCTATCGTTATCATCCGTGAGGATCTCATCCGCGAGGATATCCCGGAGAATACTCCCGTATACATGAGATACGACACACATGCAAATGCAGGTTCCATGTACAACACACCTAACTGCTGGGCTATCTACGTTTGCGGCAAGGTATTCAAGTACCTTAAGTCCATCGGCGGTCTTGAGGCTATGAATAAGATCAACGAAGAGAAGGCAGCTATCCTTTACGACTTCCTTGACAACAGCAAGATGTTCCACGGTACTGTCGAAAAGGAATTCCGTTCCCTTATGAACGTTCCTTTCGTAACAGGCGATGCAGATAAGGACGCAGCTGTTGTTGCAGCTACCAAGGCAGCAGGTTTTGATAACCTTAAGGGCCACAAGAGCGTCGGCGGTCTTCGTGCTTCCATCTACAATGCAATGCCTATCGAGGGTGTTAAGGCTCTCGTAGATTTCCTTAAGAAGTATGAGGAGGAGAACGCTTAATGTACAAGATCAATTGCCTCAATCCCATCGCCAAGTGCGGTACAGACCTCTTTGGCGATAACTATACGATCACTGAGAATACTAACGAAGCTGATGCTATCCTCGTAAGAAGTGCTGCAATGCACGAGCTTGAGCTCTCCAAGGATACTATCGCAGTTGCAAGAGCAGGTGCAGGTGTCAACAATATCCCTCTCGATAAGTACGCTTCCGAGGGTGTCGTAGTATTCAATACACCCGGAGCTAACGCTAACGGCGTTAAGGAGCTCGTTATCGCAGCTCTTATCTACGGTTCAAGAGGAATCATCGGAGGTGCTAACTGGTGCCAGGAGAATAAGGCTGACGAAGCTATCGGCAAGACAGCAGAGAAGGCTAAGAAGGCTTTCGCAGGTTCTGAGATCAAGGGCAAGAAGCTCGGTGTTATCGGTCTTGGTGCCATCGGTGCTCAGGTTGCTAACGCAGCTGTAGGCCTCGGAATGGAAGTATACGGCTTCGATCCTTATGTTTCCGTAGATGCAGCTTGGAACATCAGCAGAGCCGTTAAGCACATCACTAACGTAAACGACATCTACACAGATTGCGATTACATCACGATCCACGTACCTCTTCTTGATTCTACAAAGGGTATGGTAGATGCAGAGGCTATCTCCAAGATGAAGAAGGGCGTTATCTTCCTTAACTTCGCAAGAGACATCCTCGTAGACGAAGAGGCTATGGTAAAGGCTGTTGCAGAAGGTCACGTAGCTAAGTACGTTACAGACTTCGCTAACCCCACTGTAGTAGGCAAGGAGAACATCATCGTTACTCCTCACCTCGGTGCTTCTACGGCAGAGTCCGAAGACAACTGCGCTATCATGGCAGTTAAGCAGATCCGCGATTTCATCGAGAACGGTAACGTAATCAACTCCGTTAACTATCCCAGATGTGACGCTGGTCTTTGCCAGTACGAGTCCAGAGTTACCGTATGCCACAAGAACATCCCCAACATGCTCACACAGTTCACGGGACTGTTCGCTAAGCTCTCCATCAATGTTCCCGAGATGGTAAGCAAGTCCAGAGGCGACTACGCTTACACCATCATCGACATCGACGGCAAGGCTGACTCATCCATGGTAGATGAGATCAGCAAGATCGACGGCGTACTCAGAGTCAGGATCGTTAAGTAAGGATCCTCTCCACTACTAAAACAACAAAAGCCCTTGGAGCCTTACGGTTTCAGGGGCTTTAACATTGTTACGCGATATCCTCAGTTTACTGATCGGTGTCGTTGCACTGTTATTGAAACTATTTACGTACCTCGACTCGCGGTATAGACGTAAATGAAAACCTCACCCAGGACTGCCATCTAAGGTGTACTTATTGAGAAATATCGTCTTGGTAACATCTATAGCCTATCACTCCCACAAGAAAATACAACGTTGATTACATCACGGTATCGTGATATAATCTTTATGAGCTCATGGAGGAGGTAGCTGCCATAGACATTCAGACATATGAAGTTATGGAGGGACAATTGCCGCCAAAGATACTGACCATGATCCGAGAATGGGTTCAAATACACCAGAAAGAACTCTTCCACATGTGGGATACACAGGAATTCAAGCCATTATCCCCACTTGAATAAGGAGGTAATCACATGTTCCACAAGATTAAAGCGGTAAGTCCTCTCCCTGACTTCTGTTTGAGCATCCAATTTGCAGAGGGAGTAACTAAGATCTACGAAGTAGAGCACCTGTTCAATAAATGGGCATCATTTAAGACTCTGCAAGAATCACCCGAGCTGTTCTCTGAAGTTGAAGTCGACGTAGGCGGCTACGGGATCATCTGGAATGACGATCTGGATCTTTCATGCGATGAGCTGTTCGAGAACGGAAAGACAATAAAGACCCCCTTCGACGGCCTTATGGCATTCACAGATGCGACAGAGCTTTGGGGATTGAATGAGAGTACGCTTCGCAAAGCGATCTCCTATGGAAAGCTGATAAACGGTATCGACGCTTGCAAATACGGCAAGCAATGGGTCATCTCTACCGAAGCAATGAGGCGCGAATATGGTGAACCTAAGGTAAGCTGATCATGTCTCACCCTTCGCAGGGAAGTTCCAACCTTATAGTGAGCTTATTGCCCTCTCTTTGAGCCTCTACGATGCCTTGAAGCTTATTGGTGAATTCCTTGACTACTGCAAGGCCGAGACCCGTTCCTCCGCTGTTCCTGGAGGCATCTCCCGTATAGAACCTGTCGAACATCCTGTCAGGATCGAGCTCGCTGTCTTCCGGGATGGGATTACTTATGGTGACAGTCATCTTTTTGCTTGCTGTCTTCATGCAGATGGCGATATTGCCTGCGGAATATCGTATGGCATTGGTTATGAGGTTCTGGAATATCCTCTCGGTGATGATCCTGTCAGAATTCATATATACGGAATGCTCGGGAAGGTCTATCTCGGGTGTTATCCCCTTCTCTTCCATAGCAGGGATGCTCTCTGTAATAAGCTCCGTCAGGACATTTAATACATTGAATCTCTCTACCTTGAGCTCCGTCCTGGATGTGGTGATAAGGGAATACTCGTAGAAGGCATCTACCAGTTCCTTCATCCGCATCGCCTTGTTAAGAACGATATCCATTCGCTCGTTCTGATCGGCAGTAAGTTCCTTGCGATCCATGAGCTGCAGATGTCCCAGGATGACCGTAAGAGGAGTCCTTAAGTCATGTGAGATATTGGCAACAGAGTCCTTCAAGAACTGCTCGTCCTTCATGGCTCCTGCCACGAGCATGCGCTGCCTGTCGTTATACTGATTGAAAAGACCTGCGAGCCTCTCAAGCTCCTTATCTACAAAGGTAATGTCCAGCATCTTCTCCGTGTCGCCCGCTACGAGCGCTTCAAGCTGTGAGGAGATACTTCTTATCTCCCTTCGAAGCTTGATGAGCCTGTATAGCAGAATTGCTGCTATAAGTGCGAACAATACGACAGCGTAGATTATGCCGGACACCTCCCTTATGATTTACTTAAGATCAGCCTTCTTAAAGGTCATCCAGATAATGATACTACATGATCCTATCCAGACAAGACAGGTAACGATGGAAGGGATATCGAACATTCCTGACCCCTTGAACGTTGATCCGCCCGTCATGGTTATGATCCTTAAGTTATACATCGGATGGATATATGTTACCCAGGTATAAGCCTTTGCGTATACAAAAGTCATCATCAAACCGAAGTTCAAAACAGTGGTAACTATGGCTGCCACGATCCCGTTCTTTATGACGAATGATGCTGCCATCGCGATAAAGAACAAAGCGCCTATGAGAAAGAACATATAGATGGTGGTCCTCAGGATATTGAGACTGTTATCTGCTATATCCCCGACACCGAAATATCCGAACTCCTTGATGATTCCTGCGACAGGATAGACAAAACATACAAGGTTATATCCGATAAAGTTGACTATCGCCTTACTCAAGAAGATATCTCTTCTGCTGTGTCCTGAAGCAACTTCGGAACTTAAGACGCGCTGCGAGAATTCATTGCCCAGATCCAGTGCCAGAAGGCCGGGGATAAAGAGGGTAAGCAGGGATATGTCTGATACCGCGGAGTTGAACATTCCCGATATGGAACTGACGGGTATCATCGAGTCCAGACCGTTAGCTGCTTCCCTGTAGCCGTCAGCCATAACAAAGCCTAGTATAAACATAACTGCAATACATATAAGAAATATAGGATCACGAAGGAGCTTATAGCGCTCCGCCCTTAAAAGATTACTCATTTTATTACCTCCACATCATTTCAGATCACTGCGGCGGAATGCCAGATATGATCCAGTAAGAAATACAAGGATCCAGACGATATCCACGGCAAGGATCACAGGATAGTGACTGAATGCTCCGTCCCTGAAAGCTATGAACATATGGCCGTAAGGCAAGTAGACAGCCTTCTCGGTAATACCGGGAGTGTTAAGCGATGCCACCTGAAGCGCATATGCAAGACAACCGAATCCCATGGCCTTACCGGAATTCTTAGAAAGGAAAGCGACAAACAGCGGCACCATATTCATTGCTAAAAGTGACGGGACCATTCCGATCATCAAGCTCGCATCGATGGTCTCACCTCTTACCATCCATCCCTGAATACCAAAGAACAAAAGTGTCAGTTCGTTGATCATAAGAGTACTTATGGAGTAGATAAAGGTCTTGGCACAGAAGACACCGGCCCTGCTATGGCCCGAACTGACACATCCCTGTATGACTCTTAGATTGAACTCATTTCCGAGACAGACGGCTGAGAGGCCAACTATAAGAAATTGCAGGAATGTGATGGGATAGATCGCGGATCTCAGATAAGTGAACTCTCCCGTATGGTCCCTGACCAACACGGCGGAAAACGCCAGATAAGCAAGCCATATCCCCCACGGATACAGACTGTGAGTGAGCTTGTAGACTTCAGCTCTTATAAGCTTAGTCACGCTTTCCACCCCCGATCTTATCGAGGAAATACTGCTCTAATGTGTCTCCGGTTACAGTAAGACCCGTGACGATGACTCCATTCTGCGACAGTTCTACCGCAACCTTCTCGGTATCGTTCAGGAAGTCATAAAGCTGAATGGTGTTGTCAGGCATCACCTTGAACTTATCCGTATGAAGTTTCTCCTCCAGGACCATGATGGCCTTATTCGTATCCGTAGCCTTGATGGCAATATGCTGCTTACACTTCTCATTGAGCTCTTCCTCTGAGAGTTCCTCGATGATCCTTCCGTGATCGATGAGAATGAAATCAGTAGCAGTATTGTAGAGCTCCTCCAGGATGTGGCTTGAGATGATAATGCTCATGCCGTATTCCTTATTAAGGCTCTTGATAAGATTTCTTACGTCTACGATACCCTGGGGATCGAGTCCGTTTATAGGCTCATCCAGGATAAGGAACTCGGGGGTATTAAGAAGTGCGATGGCAATACCGAGTCTCTGCTTCATGCCGAGGGAGAAGTTCCTTACCTTCTTCCTGCCTGTATCAGCAAGTCCTACCATCTTTAAGGTCTTATCGATGATGCTCTTATCGGGGATGCCCCTTTGAAGGCGCTGTACTTCCAGATTCTGATAAGCGGTCATGCCGGGGTAGAGCGCGGGACCTTCAATGATGCAGCCTATCCTCTTTCGCTGCTCCTGCAGATCCTTTTCACCTGTCTTGCCCCAGAGGCTGAGCTCACCGCTCGTAGGGAACGCCAGTCCCGTTACCATTCGAAGGAATGTGGTCTTACCTGCTCCGTTCTGGCCTATAAAGCCGTATATCTTTCCCTTTTGAAGCTTTAATTCCACGTTGTCGAGGGCTAATGTCTGACGATACTTCTTTGTTATCCCTTTTGCTTCAAGTATGATCGAATCCATTCGTCTGTCTCCTTTTCCCTTTCGTTTACGATATCAGTATAGGAAACAACTTTAAAGAAAAGCTTTTAGAGGAAGCAAAAAGTCTAAGGAAAGATTAAAGATGCGCTTAAAGTCCTAAAGAAATGTCATTATCCCTCTTTATGAAGGCGGAATCCTATGCCCCAGACCGTATCGATGAAGTCCTTGTCGGGACTTATGTTCTTGAGCTTGGCGCGAAGGTTACTGATATGCACATTGAGGGCATTATCTTCCGCCAGGTATTCCTCTCCCCATACGCTCTCAAAGAGATTAGCCTTGGAGAAGACCTTATCGGGGTGCTTCAGGAGAAGCTCCAGTATCTTGAATTCCTTAGCGGTGAGCGAGAGTTCCTGACCTTCAAGTGAAGCAGTAAGGTTTTCCTCGGACAGCACAAGACCGTTAAATTCAAGCTTCTCTTCCGCTTTGCTGCCGAAGCTGCTCCTTCTTATGTTGCTCTCGATCCTGGCGAGCATCTCCTCCATGTCGAAAGGCTTCGTTATATAGTCGTCGGCACCCAGGCGCAGAAGATCGATCTTATTCTGAGTGGTCTCCTTGGCAGAGACTACGATGACGGGCACGGTAGACTTCTTTCTTATATCAGAGAGAACCATGTCACCGTTCCTGTACGGCAACATAAGATCCAGGAGAACAAGTTCTACGCCTTCATTCTCCACGGTCTCACATGCCTTCAGGCCGTCTGAAAGAGATATTACCTCATGTCCGTTCTCCCTCAGGAAATCGGATACGAGCTTATTTATCTCCTTCTCGTCTTCTACTACTAAGATCTTCGACATTACTGGAAGTCCTTCAGAGCCTTCTTCTCCATTACTACAAGAAGCGTAGTTGATTCCGTTATAGGACGATGGGGATCCGCGAAGGACCACTTGTCGCTCTTGCTCTTCATGCCGACTACGTTGATGTTGTTTTCCTTACGGATATTGAGTTCTGCAAGGCTCTTGTTAAGCCACTTCTTCTTGGGCTTTATCTCTACCATACAGAGGTTGCCGTCTACGTCGAAGAAGTCAAGGACAGAGGAAGACGCCAGTATCCTTGCGGATCTCTGTCCGTTCTCATTCTCGGGATCTACTACCTTATCTACGCCTACCTTCTTCAAGATAGATGCCATTCTGGGGGAGCCGGACTTGGCTATAACGAAAGGCACGCCCTGATCCTTGGCGATGGATACGGAGAGGATAGATGCCGCCAGGTTGGAACCCATGGCCGTACATACGATATCCATGTTGCCCAGGCCAAGCTCCTTTACCTCATCCTCGTTACCGAGGTCCGCGCATATAGCTACCGTGGACTTCGACGAGAAGTCGTTTATAAGGTTCTCGTTGGCATCTACTACCATGACGTCCGCGCCTAATGCATACATGCTCTCTGCAAGGCTCCTGCCGTACTTTCCAAGTCCTAATACTGCGATTGAAATGCTCATATGATATCTCTCCTTAACCTACGTAGAATTTGCCTTCCGCATATTCGATCCTGTCCTTGCCTGACTTCTTGCCCGCGAAGAACAGAACGAGCGAGATGGGACCGATCCTTCCTAAGTACATTACACAAATGATGACTATCCTTCCGAAGACGTTTAGCGTCGGTGTAACGGCTCTCGATAATCCTACCGTAGCTACTGCGCTTATGACTTCAAAGAGCGAATCCTCCATGTTGACATTATTGGTAAGAAGGATAAAGAGCGTACCCGTAAATGCCACGGCGATACTTACCGTAAGGATAGCAGCCGCCTTTCGCATAAGCTCCTCGGTGATCCTGGACTTAAATACGATCGCTTCCTTCTGTCCTCTCATGAAGACCACTACATTTATAACTACGATAAAGAAAGTAACTGTCTTAACGCCGCCCGCGGTACCGATGGGGGAACCTCCGATAAGCATCAGGACATAACCTATAAGGACTGATACGGAAGATAATTCCTGCTGGGGTACGGCGGCGAATCCTGCTGTCCTGAACGTGACTGACTGGAACAGGCTGTTGACGATCTTATCCTTAAGACCCATATCTGCCATTGTTCCCGGGTTATTGAATTCCGAAGGAAATACGATCAGCATTCCCACTGCGATAAGGATAAATGTCAAAGCCAGGACAAGCTTGGTATGAACACCTAACCTCTTTATTGCCTGTAAGGGAGAATAACGGTTCCTGATACCTATCTTGATCACGCGGGATACATCGAACCATACTACATATCCGAGACCGCCCATTACGATGAGGAACATGGTAATAAAGAGCACGCCGGAATCCTTATTAAAACTTATAAGAGAATCCGGACCCAGGACATCGATACCGGCATTACAAAAGGCAGAGATCGCGGTGAATACCGAATACCATATGCCCTTCACCACACCGTATCTCGGGATGAATTCTATCGAATAGAGACAGGCGCCAAAGCCCTCTACTATAAATGTCCACTTGAATACCTTGACGAGGAATGAGAGAAGACCGTGCCCCATATCCAGGTTCATGGCATCTACAAGAAGCTTTCGATCCTGAAGCGAGAATTTCTTATGTGAAGCTAAGAGGACCATGGACGTAAATGATATGATACCGAGTCCGCCCAGCTGAATAAGGATAAGAATTATTATCTGACCTGCCAGAGACCAGTATGCATATGTATCCTCTACTACAAGACCTGTAACGCACGTCGACGTCGTTGCCGTGAAGAGCGCCGTAACGGGATCAGTCATCTCCCCTGACGCCGAAGCGAAAGGCAGCATCAGAAGTATCGTTCCCAAGATGATTACAAAAAGAAAACTCAAAGGGACGACATATGCGGGAGACAGCCTTATCCTGCTCTCTTCGTATACCTGCTTTCGTCCTGTAACAAAATCACCTAAGCGCTCCATATACCCCTTCTTCTCGATCCCAAAATAGAATAATCTGTCTATTAATATAGCTTTAAAGGGATGATATGTCCAATGGATGAGGGTTACAGGATGATATAATCAACATATCAACCAACAAGGGGAGGACAAGAACGTGAACGACCTTTCTCATCGAAAGTCAAAGGCCCGCCTCAAGATCGTCAATGCTGACGGCACGGCAGCCTCCAATACAACAATAACAATCAAGCAGACATCTTCGGAATTCCTTTTCGGATGCGGAGGATTCGATGCGGTAGCCATGTTCGCGGTACCGGACGAAAAGCTCAAGACGATGTTCAGGGAAAGAATGGAGAAATGGGCTACGCTCTTTAACTTTGCAACTCTCCCCTTCTACTGGGGCACCTACGAACCCGTCGAAGGTCAGCCGCAGATCGAGAACAGAAGACAGGCTGCCGAGTGGCTCACATCAAGAGGCATCAAGTTAAAGGGACATCCCCTCTGCTGGCACACGGTATGCGCAGACTGGCTCATGCAGTACGATAATGACACGATCCTTAAAAAGCAGCTCGAGCGTATCGACAGAGACGTTACGGCCTTTAAGGGTCAGATCGATATGTGGGACGTCATAAACGAAGTAGTCATCATGCCCGTATTCGATAAGTACGATAATGCGGTAACAAGGATCTGTAATGCGAACGGTCAGGTCGGTCTCGTAAAGAAAGTATTTGATGAAGCGCGTCAGATGAATCCCGACGCTACTTTACTCATCAATGACTTTAATACGAGCAAGGCATATGAAGATCTCCTCGACAGGATCCTCGACGCAGGCGTAGTTCCGAGCGCGATCGGTATCCAGTCACACCAGCACCAGGGCTATTGGGGCAAGGAGAAGCTCTACGATGTACTCGAGAGATTCGGAAGGTTCAACATCCCGATCCACTTCACCGAGAATACTCTTATCTCGGGCGACATCATGCCCGCTTATATCGAAGACCTTAACGACTGGCAGGTCGACGAGTGGCCTTCTACACCCGAGGGCGAAGAGCGTCAGGCAAAGGAGATCGCAGAGATGTATACGATCCTCTTTGAGGATAAGAACGTTCAGGCTATCACGACGTGGGACTATACAGACGACTGTTGGCTCCACGCACCTGCAGGCGTCGTAAGAAAGGATAATTCTTCCAAGCCTTCTTTCGACAAGCTCATGAGCCTTATCCACGGCGAGTGGGAGACTGACCTTACACTCACGACTGACAGTGAAGGCTATGTATCTTTCGAAGGCTTCAAGGGTAACTATGAGATCAGCTCCGATAAGGGCAGCGCAAAGATCGACCTTTCGACAGATAAGAACACGGAGCTGAAGCTCGGTTGAGACTTCAGGCTCCGCGCCGACAGACTATAAGAATGAACCGAACTGCTTATGAAGCCTTGGGCTTTGTAAGCAGTTTCTTTAATGCCTTATTTCCAAGGCTTAAAAGGTACGCAAGAGGTATCGATACCGCGAGCACCACGATGACGTAAAGGAAGATATTCTTTATCTGGTGACGCGAAAGAACCCTCTCGACCATGATGTACGGTCCGAAGATCTCGACGAATAATCCGTGGATCATGTAAAGCTCGAGAGTGATCGTTCCGAGGAATCGGTTGATCGGATTTCCGATCTTAACCTTCATGCTGATGACGAGCATCAGGAATGCGACCGAGATCGAGGAGATGCACTGACCCGCAAGGCTCCAATTATCGATCTGCTCAGGCGTCATCTGAAGATGATTCATCTCGACGATGCCCCACATATTATAGCTGACCTGATAGCCCATGTACGTAACGAATGCGAAGAGGATGACCCATACCGCATGAACTTTCTTAAAGAGCCACATGACCTGCTTTTCGAACTTTGAAACGAGGATACCGATAAGGAACATATGCGCCGTGTTATACCACCAGGTGCCGCGCTCCGTCTTTACGCACCACCATATCCATGCACCCGTTCCGATGGCGACTATAAGGATACCGAACCAGTCTTTCTTAATGAACCTGAAGCCGAGCCAGAAAGCGAAATAAAGGACGATGATGCAGTAGATATACCATGCGTACGGATGCCACATAAGGACGTCCCTTTCGCGGATCCTGTGCGTCTTCATGAGGATGATAAAGCCGCCTAAAGACACAAAGAACGAGATAAGGATCGGCAGGTATCTCTTGGCGAAATATCTTCTGAAAGAGTCCTTGTTATTCTTGGCACTCTTATACATTCCGAACCCCGAGAAGAAGAGGAATATCGCGACTAGCAGATGTCCTATGAGGATATATGCCTCAAGTCCCGGCTTTTGAAGATGCTGCATTAGCCAGAAAGCCGAAGTGTGCTCCGCGCAGTGATGAAGAACGATACCGAAAGTACAAAAGCCGAGGATGGCTTTCGTCTGGGCAAATGACATTGCGTCTTCGTTCCACTCTTTGAGCTTACATACCTTAGCGCCTGCAAAAAGGATCGTGAGCCATATTACGGCCCAGATCAGATTCGAATAATGAATCAGAGTGTCCATGTGATAGTCCCCGCCTGTCAAAACATGACATGATTATACACATGCAGGCTGCTTCCCCGAACCCGACAAACATCAGTACTAACGGGGAAGATTTACAAGCATAAAAGATCGCCGCCTCCGACATGGGAAGCGACGACCGGTAATAACATAATTTATAGGTTGTATGATGTTTTTAAAAGCTTATCAGTTGTAGACGATATTTGTCTCGACTACGAGAAGTCCTTCAGGTGAAAGGTTTCCCGTAATGGATGCGGTACCCTGAGGATCTTCCTGTACAGCAGAGAATGTGAAGCCGTCCTCTGTCTCTTCTGTCTCGAACTCAACGTCGACTTCATTCATCATCTCGTCCTGAACATAAGCAAGACCGTCTTCATAAGATGTGAAGAGGATGACTTCTGCCATCGTAAATCCACTCTCACCCGTAGTAACGCTTCCGTCAGCATCAGCATCTACGATATTAGTAACGATCTCACCGTCTTCGTCTGTTTCGATATCTATATCATCGATGGAAACGGAAGTTGAAACATGAAGGCTGCCGCCCATACCGGAGAAGCCCTCGACTACCGAAGACATATCGCCTGAGAAAGTATCCTCGGAAAGGGGTACGATCATGATATCACGGTCGATAAAGTTCTGAGCCTGCTCAGCTACGAGCTCGTTCTCGAAATCATCTGCAGTAGCCGTATTATTGCTTCCTGCTAAACCTGTGAAGTCGATACCGTCAGCTAAGGGATCCTCTGTCGTCTCTTCCGTTGTTTCCTCTGTAGTCTCTTCTGTGGTCGTAGTAGCCTCAGTAGTAGTTGTTGTTGTCTCTGCTTCGGTTTCCTTAGCGGAATCACAACCCGTGAAGGCAAGACCTGTGGCAAGGCAAAGTGCGATAGCCATCATCTTGAACTTTGTGTTCTTCATTTCTATATCTCCTTATAACATTTATCGTGTCTTTCGACACAAGTGCATTATAGCCGTTTCACACGCCCCCGCAATGGCTCTGTATATTATTTATGAGGTTTTCACAACGTTTTTATCTTCATGCGCGCCAACTACCGCGATATTGACGAACCCAAACGGGTTAAATGACTTGATTAACCCATGATCAAGGCGGATAATATAGCCTCATATACTCAAGAGAACGAAAGGAGACGGCCGTGAATATCAGATCTCGACTGGGCACTAAGGAATTCTATTCCAAAGTATTGAGCATCGCAGTTCCGATGATGCTCCAAAACGGCCTGTCCAATTTCGTAAATCTTCTGGATAATCTCATGATCGGCCGCGTCGGCACCAACGCGATATCGGGTGTCGCGATCGCCAATCAGCTCATATTCGTCTTCTACCTCGTCATCTTCGGAGCGACTGCGGGAGTAGGTATCTTTACCGCGCAGTTCTACGGCAAAGGAGATACGAAAGGCGTTCGTGACAGCTTCAGGTTCAAGATAGTTGCCAATACGATCCTCGCAGCCTTATGCGTGCTGCTCTTTGCCTTATTCTCCCCTGCCCTTATCTCGATGTTCCTTAAGGGTGAAGGCTCCCCCGAGGATGCCGCACAGACACTTAAGATCGGCACGGGCTACATGCACATAATGCTCATAGGACTTGTTCCGATCGGTCTTACACAGGCATATTCGGGAACGCTCAAGGATACCGGAAATACCAAGGTACCGATGGTCGCATCCTTCACCGCCATATTCGTAAATCTTATAGGAAATGCCGTCCTGATCTATGGTCTCTTCGGCCTTCCCGCATTAGGCGCCAACGGTGCCGCGATCGCTACGGTCTTTTCGAGATTCGTAGAACTGTCGTTCCTCGTGATCTATACCGGAACTCATTGGACCAGGCACACCTTCATCGTCGGAGCATTTAAGAATTTCAGCGTACCGCGCGCACTCTGTAAGCAGTTCATCTTGAAGTCGCTTCCTCTGATGTGCAACGAGACTTTGTGGTCCATGGGCGTAACGGTACTTAATCAGTGCTATTCCTACAGGAGCCTCAGCGCCGTTGCCGCACTTAATATCGAGTCGACGATCTGGAACCTGATGGGCGTATCTTTCCTCGCGATGGGTGAAGCAGTCGGAATAATCGTAGGACAGATACTTGGTACGGGCGATATCGATAAGGCCAAGGGTCACGCGATCAAGATCCGTGATTTCACGGTATTCTGCGGCTTTATCTGCGGAACTCTGATGGTGATCGTATCACCCTTCTTCCCGAAGCTCTATAACACCTCAGACGACGTCAGGGCACTTGCTACGACTCTCATCCTGATCTGCGGTATCTTCATGCCGTTTATCGCTTTCACGCATGCATCTTATTTCACGATAAGGGCAGGCGGCAACACGCTCATAACTTTCTTCTTCGACAGCTGCTTTGTATGGGTCATCAATGTCCCGATCGCATTTTGCCTGAGCCGCTATACGTATACTCCCGTCTACATGATGCTCCTTGTGATCCAGGCTACGGAGATCATAAAGTGCGTGATCGGCGGCCTTATGGTAAAAAGCGGCATCTGGGCAAAGAATATCGTCAAGTAACGTCTTTATCTTTGCTTTACCCCTGAGGGTGCAATTCTTTAACTCATTTTGACGCTAAGTTTATCCCGTATGCGTAACATGTAACCATGGAATGGATATTGGGATGGAGGATATCGGATGAGAAAAGAAGCACTGACATATATTTCAAGCGTATTGATATCGGCACTTAGCATCACTACCGCGATATGTGCATTCAGATCAGGAAAGCCCGGATTTGCGGCGATCTCGATCGGGGTACTCGCAATATCGCTGGTACTTCTGATGATCAGGTATCACCTTCAAGAGCAGCAGTCGCTCGATAATGATCTGAGTTAGAGCGAACGCAGTCTGAGCACCGCGTCTCGCAGTAGAGCTGTAAGTTCATCTGCGCTCTTTCCTTCCGGGTCGATCGGCTGCCCGAAAGTAACCTGCAGCGTCTTGCCGCTGAACTTAGATATATCGTTCAAGTCTGTAAGTTCGCGGTCGATCGGGAATACTTCCCCTGCGCCGTGTATAGATACCGGAAGGATACTTATTCCCGCAGCTATCGATAAGACTGCAGCACCGCGCTTAAATTCTCCGAGTTCACCCGTGCGCGATCTCGTACCTTCGGGATGTATCAGGAGATACTTCTTATCGCTCGCGAGGACTTCCCCGGCGCGTCTTAATGCAGGTTCGAAATCACCGCTCCTGTCGAGCGGGATACCGCCAGTGATCCTGAATATCCGGCGAGAAAGATCACCTGTTCTCAGGAACTCTGCCGCTGCTATAGTACATACATCGTTGATGTCTATAAGACCCCGAAGCGACGACCATACTATGAGCGGATCGAGCATCGTCTCGTGGTCGGGACAGATGATATATTTCCTGCTCATGTCGAGCTGATCGATACCGGTTACTTCGAGCCCGAGTTCATCGTGAAGCTTATCGGAGATCACCATAAATATCTTCAGATCTTCAGGTGTCCTTTCGAGAGGATAAAGACTATAGTCGATATCTTCATCTACTGAAGCGGAAGAGTCATCTGAAGAAGCACATATCGCCCTGATCGTACGTGCATCATATAATCTCTTTACGGTGAGGCCGATACCGTTATCGGCGGCTGACGATACTATCTCCATGGCGGCAAAGCTGTCGCACCCTATCTCGAAAAGATCATCTTCGATACCGACCATTTCGATCTTCAAAACAGATGCAACTATGTCGCAGAGAATGCGCTCCGTATCACTCGTAGGAGGAATGTGATCACGCTCATCCGCTTTCGTAATGTCGACCTGCGGAAGAGCTTTCCTGTCTATCTTTCCGCTCGGCGTTACTGGCATCTCATCGATCCTTCTTAAGAACTTCGGAACCATATAAGACGGCAGTTCATTCACGAGTCTTTCCTTTATCTCCGCCTCGCCGATCGATCCGTCCGAAGTATAAAATCCGACGATAAAGGGCTCTCCCGATCTGTCCTTACGACATACCGCGGCAGCGAGCTCAACTCCGTCCTGCTTACCGATCGCGAACTCTATCTCACCTAACTCTATACGAAGACCGCGAAGCTTTATCTGGTTATCGCGCCTGCCACAGAAAACTATATTGCCGTCTGCCCTCATATAGCCGATATCGCCCGTGCGGTACATGATCTGACCTTCACGATATGGATCGCATATGAATCTCTCTGACGTAAGCTCCGGGGCATTTAGATATCCCTTTCCTACTCCGTCACCCGAGATAACGATCTCACCCGCAATGCCGACGGGGCAGAGCTGCAAATTCTCGTCGAGGATATATATCTGCGTATTGGCGATCGGCTTTCCGACGGTGATATCGTCGCCTTCTATGGGCGCCAGTGACGACCAGACGGTAGTCTCGGCGGGACCGTAGACGTTATATATCTTCGCATCCGTATATTTCCTGAGTTCATCGACCAGAGCCAGAGGCAGTCCTTCGCCTCCCAGAGCGATCGTATCAATATTACTTATACTCTCCCTGAACTTTCTGTCGAGAAGGTAGCTTCTCATCTTCGTAGGAGTAGTCTGGATGCTGTAAGATCCACCCGTAGAGATCATCTCCGCCAGAGCATTTCCGGACATTACCTGATCGTCATCCGCGAGCATTATCACGATACCGTTTAAAAGAGCCAGGATACTCTCTGTAACAAAGATATCGAATATGAGATTCGTAACTGACAGTATTGTTCCCGTGCCGCTTCGAAGTATCGATCCGCACATATTGAACCTGTTATCGCTACAGTAGTTCACGACGTTCCCGTGAGTAACGGAAGTTGCCTTGGGCTGACCCGTTGATCCCGACGTAAATATCACATAGCTCATATCGCTCGGATCGACCTTAACGGGGCTGAGATCACCGCAAGATGAGTAGTCGAAAGTACTAAGATCGATCTGCTCCTTATAGTCGCATCTATAGCCGCATGTGAGCACGAGATCCGCGTTCACCGTGTCGATCATGAGCTCTATCCTTCCTTCGGGGTAATCGGGCGATACGGGCATATAAGCAGCACCAGTCTTCAGTACCGCGAGCATCGCGACTATTAGATAAGGCCTTCTCTTTGAGATCAGCGGAACTACTTTGCCGCGGCCTATGCCTTTATCGATCAGAACCTGCGCAAGTGCATCGGACATCCTGTCCAGGTCACCATAGGAATACTCTTCGCCACGGAACCTGAGTGCAGTCATCGAAAGATGTTCGCTCGCATATTCCGAGAATGCTTCGTGGATACACTTCTCTTTGGGATAAGCTGCCTTCGTATCGTTACAGCTTTCGAGCAGGAAAGTCGTCTCTTCCGAAGGCATGAGCGATATATCTGATACCGCGATATCGGGTGTCGTAACCATCTGCCCTATGATGTGTTCGATCCTCTTTGCGAGGAGTGCGATCTCCCTTTCGTCGGGAAAACATTCGAGCTGATGGTCAAGCAGTATCGTGTAGCGGTCATTGCCGTCGCGGTCATCGATATGTATCGCGAGAGGGACCTCCGTAAATCCGCTCGAGAACCAGATGGTCTGAGAGGGTACATCGGTCGTGGAATTCTGGTAATTAACGAGCACATCGTAGAGCCTGCCGCTATAGCCGCTGCTGCTTCGTATGCTCCTTGCTATCTCTTCGTGCGAGAGCCTGCTGTGGCGAAAGAGGCTTCGGTGTGTCTTCGAAAGCTTGGCGCACAATGAGCGGGCGCTTTCGCCGGGATCTATGTCGACTGATACCGGGATAGTAGACATGAACATACCGACCGTTGCCTTTTCCGCTACGCCGCTCCTTCCCAGGACGGGAGTTCCTATCGTCACGTTACGGTCGACATTTGAAGTGCGTGACAGATATATGAGCGCAGCGGCTTCGAATACTACCGATACCGAAGAATGCTCCTCAAGGATAAACTTCCTTACTGCCGCGGATACTTCCCCCGAGATATCTGTCGAATATCTCTTCGACCTCGGTGAATATTCTTCATCCTGTGCATGACCTACAGAGCCGGTAGACAGCCCGTCGCGATATCTCTCTTCCCAGAACTTTATATCCTCAGACCTCACAGAAGACGTCATATAGCCCGCAGCGCGATCTATGTAGTCCGTATACCTTCTGATATCTCCGGTGCTTTCTACGCCGCCGGAAAGCGCCTTATACGCGCCGTATATCTCCCGGACTATTATGCTGTATGCCCACGAATCCGCGATCATGTGACTCATACAGATCATAAGGCCGGTACGATCCGGAAGATCGAGGACCGTAAAGTGATACATCCTGCTGCCGTCGGTATCAAAGACGGTAAGTCCCTCGCGTTCGCCAAAGGAGCGGACATCATCGATCGAATCCATCGTCAGGTGATCGATCTTATCGTCAACTTCGTCGCTTATATACTGGTAATATCGGCCGTCTCCCCTGATGATCCTCAGGCGGATCGCTTCGTTTCTCCTGATGACAGTTCTTACGGCTTCATCAAAGATCTCCGCATCGATCTTATCCTCGTAGATGACTACTCCGCAGAGCGTGGCTACACTGGTACCTTCATAGAATTCATGAAGGCCCGCCATACCCGTCTGAGACGGCGTCAGTTCGAATCTTTCCGCTACTTTATCCATGTTACTCGGATTATATCAAAACAGTGACGGATATATTATAATCTTCATGGAATAAAGGTTGCTTTCGAGAAGGATCGGCAAGAGGATAAGTTATGGATAAGAGAGTCATCACGATCAGCAGGATCGGCATCTACTCGATGGTAGTAATGTCGATGATCTATTTCACACTGACAAAGATAATGGCCGAGAAGACAGTTCCTACGGGAAAGATCATCAACGCCGCATATATCACAAAGCTCTCGCAGCACTCCATGCTCACAGAACTTAACAAGGCATCGATCCCCGTATTCATCCTGATAGTCCTGGCTCTGGTCCTGCTCAAGATCGCGAGCATCCTCTCGAATGAATATACAACGAGCACCATAGCAGTAGCCGTTATCGCTTTGCTGACGGCACTTGCAACGATACCTTTCTGCCTTATCGTAATGGCAAGAAATAATGCAGGTAACTGGTCCGTAAGTTCCGTGTATGTCAAAAGCTGCGAATACTCCAATATCAATAACGTCAAGAGATTCTTTGTGAGCTCCCGAGAAGGGGAAAAGTTCGAGACAACGGAATCCGTATACGATAAGGTTCAAGCACGAGGAGATTACAACATCTGGGTCATTCGTCACGACGGCGCAGTCATCGAGGTACACGATCCCGCGAATGTGACCGTAACGCAAGACGCATTGAGCCGGTCACCCGAAAGATAAAGAAGACACTTCAGACTGTCTGATCGGGGTAGCTCCAGAATCCGCCCTTATGAAAGTTCTCGTTCCCCAAAGGCTTCGCGGTGAGCTTAAAGATAACACATCCGTCGGGACACACAATAGTCTTTGAATATTTGCCGTCACCTCCGAGATTCTCAAGATCTCCGCCGCTTCTTATGGCTTCCATCAGAGGGTATAGCATCATCATGGTCTTCGAGCAGATCCCGCATCCGTCCTGATTAACGGGACAGCCGTAAGTACATGAGTATCTGTCTCCGATCTCTTCGCCGTTACGGCAGTAATTCTCCGTCTTATCGCCATGAAGAAAACCCGTTACTTCAACCGTAAATTCGTATTCTTCGTTGTACCACTTTTTCATATTGGAACCTCCCTGTTCAGACAGACTTTTTTTAAGATTCGATCAAAGAGCTCCAGACCTTCTCGAGTTCCTTCGCCTTAAGGATAGTTATGGTATTTCCTATGGCATCCATACACGTATCTCCGAGGGTATCTCGAAGCATCATGCTCTCGCTTATCGATATGAACCTTAAGTTCTTAACGTCGTGATCGGGTGCTTCATCGAATCTCTCCGCTACCCTTTTAGCCTTGATAAGAAGATCCTTAGCCTTCTTCTTATGACCTGTCTTGAGCTCGATAAAGGAAAGAGCCGTTAAGTAGAAGCAATCCATCTTATCAAGGGCATTCGGCTTATCGTCCTTCCTGTAGAAGGAATTCTCACTAAGGCCTGCTTCGATAAGGACCCTTGCTTCTTCGTAGTTGCCGGTCCTTAAGTAGCACTGAAGCTTTCCCGTGATCAGTATCATCTTATCTCCCAGTTGCTTAACGAGAGCTCCCGAGAGATACTTATCTGCCTCTTTATAGTCACCCGAAGATGCCAGTATCTTTCCGATCCTTATATCGAACATTCCGCCTGCGTTGTGCGCCTTATATATCTCCAGCGCTTTCTTGGTATCACCCATGGTCTGATGCACGATAGCCAGCTGACCGTATATCAGCGTCTCGTTAAGGCTCGGATCCGTATTCTGTGATATGAGCGTTATCGACTGCTCGAAGAGCTCAACGGAACGGGTAAGATACTTCCTGTTCATGGGAGAGATACCGTATACCGCATATATGAGTGCGCATTCGAATACTATCGCGAAGTTATGGGGATATTTCTTCAGGGCCTTCTCAGCCTCTGACGGACCTTTGGGATCCATGGTATATGCCATCTTCCTGAGGCGTCCTGCGAGTACGCTTATCCTGTTATCACGGGCTTCGAATCCAATCAGTACATCCAGGGAAGTATCGAAGAAATCTGCCATCTCCAGTATAATCGACAGATCCGGAACGGATATTCCCGCCTCCCACTTATGCACCGCACCTACGGTCACGCCGCAGGCTTCCGCCAGCTTCTCCTGTGTAAGCCCTCTTTCCTTACGAAATGTTCTGATATTGGAAGCAAGGTTATTCTCCATGAGCGATACTCTCCTATACGAACAGTAGAATACT
Organism: Ruminococcaceae bacterium KH2T8; assembly: GCA_900111435.1. Taxonomy (NCBI): domain Bacteria; kingdom Bacillati; phylum Bacillota; class Clostridia; order Eubacteriales; family Oscillospiraceae; species Ruminococcaceae bacterium KH2T8. The sequence goes on along the minus strand of FOIY01000004.1, from coordinate 120,385 downwards.
TACTGTCCTGATTGTATCACTTCTCCGCCCCACTCTACGAGTGTAAGTCCGCGCCTGTCTTCTAACGAAGGATTCATGCCGGAAAGATCCTGCGGCTCGATAGAGACATATTCCGATGACGGATACCACAGCATATTCACCCTTACGGTAACGTCAGGAGAAGGAGTAACATCGAGCACTGCAGCATCCGTATAGGCAGTTGTCTGGAAGGTGATCACGTTATAGGGATTTGCCTCCATAAACGGAAGCCAGAATGCCTTGAAGTCAAACGCCTCAGTCTCATTAAGGCCGAGCTCTCTCAAAGCTTCATCAAGGAATCCTTCCGTGTCGCGGCCTCGGACACAATATCCCCTGCTAAGATCATAGTCCATATCAAGATCTGCTTCCCAGTACAGGAACCTGTAAACATCTCCATCGGGACCCGCCAGCATGCCGTCAGGAGAAGTCGTGACATTCCATCCGCTGCCTTCATCGTAGAGAGGATAAGTCTCTGTCAGATCTCCCTTTAGATCCAACCTGATATTTACATCTGAACAGGCATCGTCATAGAGATAGATTATCGGCGCATGAACCGCAACCGACGACATCGCATTACGTGCTCTCTTCATGTAATCTTTATAGGCGAACCAGAAGACCACAGAAGTGACTAATACTATAAAAGCCAATATCACCCAGGCGGAGATGATCCCGCGGGACGTTTCTTTCTCAGGATCATAGACGGGCCACAGCATAATAACGAAGAAAACAAAGATCAAGGATGCCATCAGCGACAGCCCGGTCACCAGATCTTTCATCACACTGCACTTGATCGCCACTGCATGGAGGCTGTTACCTCTAGTCGTATATGCAAGATTTATATTCTGTCCGACACGGAGGCGGTATCCCCCACGCTCATCACGGACACCGTTAAATATGAATGTACCTTTATCTATAGCGAACCATCTTGCGCCTTCGATGCCGACTACTCTTATCCTGATATCATCAGGCACCGGTGAGATCACATACGGATCATTAGTGATATATGCAGAAGATACGCTCTCAAATACAGGTGAGGAGTCATCCGTATCAGAAAGCCTCCATGCTTCGATATCATCGATCACTCCGCTAAAGGAAGTATATCTCTCGTACTCCTTGACATATCCCGGAAGATTCCTCTCGACTACATAGAAATGGTCATACAGAACAGTCGCGGCCAGCATAACGAACATAACAATGAGCACGGAAAGCTTGATCGCCGATATCTTCTTACCCTTCACCGTCTTATCCCTCCATCAAGCCTTCGATATCCGTACAGATATCGTTGTCTCGATTGTAGAAGAGACAGAAAGGTAAATGAATACACCGCTAATACAATCAGAATAGATTTTTTTATACCGTCAGTATATGGCCGAAGGTGCAGTCTTTGCATCATGGGTTATTTAATTTTGGAGCATCCGGTGAGAGTCGAACTCACTAAATGCGGTTTTGCAGACCGCACGACAGGCCGCTGCCACGGATGCATAGGTATGGCAGTCGCAACAGGACTCGAACCTGTACCGACAGAGTCAAAGTCTGTTGTGCTGCCGTTACACCATGCGACCACTTAACTAACAGTTAGTAAAGTGAATACCGCTATTCCCCGCAAGTTCCGCAGGCGTTAACGCCGAGGACTTGTCCGCAGCGGGTAATGGCGGTATGAACAACTTGGTAGTCCCGATGGGAGTCGAACCCACAAAACCTGCATCCTTAGTGCAGTACCTATGCCAATTCGGTTACGAGACTATATTGGTCCCGGCTGAGGGTAACGCTCCCACTCGAAGGGTAAACCTAACGGATTTACAGTCCGTCCCGCCTCTTTAACGGATTACGCCGGGATATTTGTAATCTCTTACCCGCATCGCAGATAAGAGATCCTAAGGGATCAGCGTAAAGAGTGCCTGGTTCTTTACACTGCCCTTATGTGGCACCCTTGGAAGGACTCGAACCTTCAACCTGTCGGTTAACAGCCGAATGCTCTACCGATTGAGCTACAAGGATGTGTGTAAGAGATATTCGATTATCAAGTTGCAATAAAAAAGTCCGGGAACTTATGAGGTTCTCCGGACGATCAGGGCGTTGCTTATACACAGCATTTCAACTGTTGCATTTTTCAACATCGTGACCGTCCTTTGCGATAGTAATAGTTAAGACAGCAGGACAGAACAAGCGCATTCTCTGCGTTTGCATTGAGGTTCAATAGTACATTTGCATTTGTCGCTGTCATATTGTCTTACCTTTTCCTTTCACAAAAATAGGAAGCGCTCTGAAATCTGATCTCACAAATCTATTCGTAAGTTCAGATGTCGGACAGGCACTTCCTTCATCGTGATGCCATTGTAACACGACGAGATCATATTGCAAGCACTTTTTTGCAAACAAATAGCACGCAGCGAAGCGTGCTATTTCTTATTTATTCTAATGACCGATAATTTTTATCCGGTCATCATCATGGAGCGTATCAGGATAAACATTAAGATCATGGTTATCGTCATGACGAGTGCTACAAGTATTATCATCGCCTTGACCACATTCCGGTTTCTCGGAGACAGACGTTCCCTGTATGGATGGGTGCGGTCGAACTCTGCTGCCGCGATCTTTCTGAAGTCCTTAAGAGCCTGTTCGTCCTGCTCCTTCTGCTTCTCTATCTCATCTCCTGCAGGAGCAGCTCCGCAGTCGGGACAATTACCCTCTCTGCTGTTATATTCAGCGCCGCAATACTTACAACGAATGACCATATCTATCCTCCTTCTCTTACCTGTATCCGTATATCGTAAATGAACCCACTTCCTGATCGTATTCATGAGAGATGGAATGCTTATCCAGGATGTTCTTTATGTCATCCGTAACATCATGTTCGATCACATCGGATCCGATAAGTCTTCCGTTATTTTTCTTCTTCCTTATCACGCATCCGATCCTGAACCATTCGATCAACGCCTTGTCCATAGGGAGAATAGATTCATCACCTTTGATCGTCCAGTAATCATCAGGATCCTGCTCATCAAATAGTGTCCTGTACATGACGGGAAGGCCGACGATACGGCTGATATCATCTATTAGTTCGTTCCACTTCGTGTCGTTCATGTATGAAGTAAGACCTCGTTCCCTGATAATATCAAGACGCTTCTCGCTCAAGGTCTTTTTGTTGTCGTACTTACCTGATCTGACCTCATCGATCATGTTCTGCATAATACCAAGAGAACGTTCATCTATCTTGTGACACAGGATCGCATTGGAGATCTTCTCATTGTCCCTCGTAACATAACACCACATGTGCCTCGGCCAACCTGTAACAACGAATTCGATATTCCTATTCCAGCGGATCTTGTACATCACGGAACTCTCATTCTGAAGCGGTCCCTTATATTCTTCCACGATCCCGATTCCCGGATCGAGCGCTTCCGAGAGAGTCTTATACACGTCATATGTCGTACTGATATCTTCCATATATCCCCCTGCCATTTCTCCCTGATTTTACTTCACTCACCTTGCAGGCCAGTTGATCCTAAGATAGTTATCCAGTATCGATGCCAGGCCGTGACCGCATTCGTGAAGAAATATACTTACCATGAAGACGATAAGCGATACCGCGAACCATCTTGTGTATTTACGTAAACCGTTCATTTCCCTTCTTTTGGATTACTCTTTCACCCACTCCTTACCGTTCCAACCGTATGCACTGCCTATAGGAGCCTCAAGGTATGCCAGGATATTCGGATGAAGATTACAGATAGAATTAAGGGTACTCACCTTGATGTTCTTCGGGTCATTCGCATATTCGTCGGACTCGTCTCCATAGAAGAATCTCCATCCGCTGTCGGGGTGATCCGAGGACGGGTTATCACGATACATATACTTAACGCCCATCTCGAGGGCTTTCAGTGTAACGAAACAACCGGGATTGCCGGGATATACGTCGACCCATTCGCGCTCGGCGGGAACATACCAGCCGTAGCGGCTCCAGACACCATTCTCATTGAAGAGAAAGCTTATAACCTGCTTCTGTATCTCAAAGAACTGATCCATGCTCTTCTCGTTACCAAAACCTGAGGAGAAATACATCGCTCCGCAAAGATAAGACAGAGCATATTCCTTGAAAGAATGATAGAAGACCTGTGCCTTTCGCACGAAACGGTCCGTAATCTCATCGAACTCCTTAGCATCAACGATGCCGCAGGCTCTTGCTATCCTGCATATGTTTATATATTCGCTTATATCCCATGCGTAGAATCCCTTCTCCTCCAGGATCGGATAGAAAGGCTCAGCCATCGACTTCATCTTCTCAAATCCGTTGCGTCCCATGGGGTTTAAAGAGTTGATATCAAAGAGCGGTGCTCCCTTCCAGAATGTCATATACTGCTCGTACTCGACACTGTTCCTGAACTGAACTTTCTGGCACAGGATGAGGCTTTCCTTGGAATCGACTTTATACATCTTCTTAAGGAAATCCCTGACGACCTTAGACTCTTCCTCATTACATATATACTCGCCGTTCTCGTCCATCCCGGTCGGGATACCCGGAACTCTCCTGGTTCCCGAAGGAGATGCCAGGAGCCTTGTGAACTGCGCCCTTGTCGGCATGACGGCATCTTCTCTTTCCTTGGCGGTGGTATCAATGAACTTATCTATCTGTGAAGCGTATCTGCTAAGCATGCTGTTCTCCTTTTGTAATCGCTGCGGCGGAATGCCTCCCCGCGAGCATCTCTACCAATAATTATATCAAGTACGGGCGAAATATTATCGGACAGTTTCGCGAAATCTTTTCCCGCCTCCGGTTCAAACAACAGAGCGATTTCCAAGTTGTTTGAACCTTTTTTCGATTGCAGGTTCCCACAAGTCGGATAATTTAAATTTGTTTACACCTTTTGGTGCTTCAGAGTGTAAACAAATCCCATAAACGTCAAATGTTTACACCATAAGAGGCGATATGGTGTAAACAATCTCTAAAAACTCAATTTGTTTGAACTATAACGCGCCAAATAGTTCAAACAATCAACCCAAAATCAATATGTTTGACCCGAGACCTCCAAAAAGGTGTAAACATGCGTCCAAATCTCGATTTGTGTGAACTCCACCCATACCTTTCCAGCCCGCAAAAACACATCCCGCTCGAGCACGGGGCTGCGGGCGGGATGAACCGGATCTTATGATCTTCAGCAGATGTATTAAGCGAAAGCAACCGCTGCGCTGCTCCTTCTGATGAAGTCTTCTGCTGCAAGAGAATTCTTGCGGATACTCTTCTCGTGCATTGAGATGAAGCTCAGGGGGAAGTAGAGCATGACCATAAGGCCGAAAGCAATAGCCATCAGAGCTACACAAAGATCTGCGGGGAAGATGGGGATAAGGAGCCAGCCCCACTTGGCGATCTCCTTAAATGTCTTCATGTACTTTCCGAATCCGCCGCCTTTATGGTAAGCGACGATACTGATAGCGATAGCTACATACTGGAAGAGTGCGGGGATCGTTATGAGCATATATCCCAGAGTCTTTGTCGCACTGTCATCTTGAGGTGCGATCGAAACGAGCACGCCGCTTGCTATCGCACTTACCAATATCATGATCATGAAGAACAGCTGAACCTTAGCTATCTTCTTCCCCTTCTTTGCTTTCTCAAGAAGCTCAGGTGCTTCCTCAAGATATGCTCTTGCTTCTTCTATATCGCTGAATATTTCTTTCTTCTTTGCCATTTTATTAATCTCCAATCAAATTAACATTGTTACAAATCGTTCATTCACACATGGCGATCACGCCTGTCTTGTTAAAGTCACATATGTATCGGCGGGGCCCAGGCCTCCCATTGTCATAGTATCTCCGTCGATACGAATGACGAGCACTGCAGGTTCGCCGGCAGAAGTAGTTATGGTCAATTCGTTACCGGCGACAGTATACGTACCTGACATTACATCGTGTTCTTCGCCGTTACTGTCGATTCCATAGTAACTAACCGTACCGTCCTCATTGAATACCCAATACAGATCAATGGGGATGTAACCTTCTGCAGAGTCACCAAGGTAACTGTTGTCGTAAGAGACCCATGTACCGGCAACATCGGCAACAGTATAATCCGCCTCAACGTAACCGTCTGACCTGGTCAGAATTAATGGTTGATCAGGGTAATTCGGTTCAATAAGTGTAAGTGTATCTCCGTCGAGAGTATAGCTGATACGAGCGGATTGGGAGTCCATCGTCCATACCATCTCATCACCTTCTACGGTATATGTGTAATGCATACGGTTAACCTCTACACCTGAAGGATCAAGCAGCAAGACGTCCATCGTACCATCCGCATTGAGCGTCAGATAAGTAATGTTGCTGCCATCATTGCCGGTCCAGGTACCGATAAGAGCGGAAGCAGGATCCGCTGATACATTTCCCGCAGAAGCGGATTGATCTGCTGCAGTCTCATCCTGTCTTGTATATACTAAAGTTCCGTCAGGATAGTCAGGGCTCTCAAGTGTTAACGTATCATCATCAACAGTAACGGTTATCGTATCAAATACAGTACCGTCAGCAAGGCTCGTGGTCATATTGTTACCGTCAACGGTATAGCTGCCGGAAGTACGAGCGACCTCAGCACCGTTATCATCGATCTTCCAGATCTCCAGAGTTCCGTCATCGCCGAATAATACATATTCGGTTGTATTATCAGAACTGCTCGTCCTCACCCATGTTCCGATAAGAGCGGCAGTGATGTCGTCTGAAGTATCGGTATCGGATGCATCCGTAGTCTCTTCCGCAGCATCTGCCTCGGTCTCCTCCGTCTCGGCAACAGTCGTCTCCTCAGTAGTCTCTCGGGAGGTATCCATTATCTTGGGGATCACGACTACAGCCGCTACTACTGCCAGAATGACAGCCACGATAGCAATAATGATCTTATATATGGCCAGACTTGCTCCGCCCTTTGTTGCAGCCGCAGATGCTGCTTTCGCCGTAGCTGTTGCTGCCTTTGTTGCCTCAACCGTTGCAGGGACCTGTGCGGATGCGGATAATGTTAAAAGTGAAGCTGCTATCGGCTTCAACGGAACCTGCTCGGCTTCTTTCGCAAACAGCTTGCTCAGGAATGGTACTGGTGCCATCGCGTAAAGCTTGTCGTTATTTTCTTCTTCATACTTCTCGACCTCCTTCTTGATCTTCTTCTTGGCAAAGTTAAGACGCCAGAGAACAGTACCCTGAGGAATGCCTAATAATGAAGCGATCTCCTTTGTAGTCATCTCATCGTAGTAATACAGGATCAGAGTCCTTCTGATATCTTCCGACAGCGCATTATCGATGATATCCATGATTATCCTGCGCTTCTCGGCGGATTCCAGTATCGAATCCGGCAGGAAGTCCTCCGGCTGTGCTTCTACATTCTCGAAGAATTCATCCTCGGCATTGACCGTCTTAGTCCTCCTTAAGCGGTCAAGACACTTATTGGCAGCGATCTTCTTAAGCCATGCCGCTACCTTCTCCTTGTCCTTCAGGGTGTCGTAGGAATCAATAAGAGTTACGTACGTCTCCTGAACAATGTCCTGTGCATCCTCCTCATCCTTGAGAAGTGACATCGCTGTCCAGTACACTGAACGGTACGTGTCGTTGTAGATCTTTTCTAATTCCTTGTTGTCCATTTTTGCCTCCTTTATTTCCGCATCTACTTATAAGACGCATAAGCGATACGGATTATTGGGTGGTTCGAGAAAAATTTTTTAAAATATACCACAAACCGCCGGAAATAGGCATAGGAGTAGGCGTTTTCGGCATTCTGACAATGGAATTCAGTTTGTTTACATTGCAGATCGTTATTGTTACTATTAAAAATCGGTTGGGGTTACGGACCCTGATCATCTTTATCAATGGAGGATAGAATAATGAAGAATAGTAAGTTTGTAATATCATCCGTCCTTGTTACGTCCATGGTATTGGGAATGACATCCTGTTCCATGTTTGACGATGCGGGCAAGCAGTGCACAGAGGACTGATTATATCAGCTACATGCACGGTCGTCGCCTGACAGATGATCGATCTTACTGCCACTGTTACTTAGCGTAGCGGTGGCTTTTTTATTCACAAAAACGGATCACAGCTCCCTGATCAGATGACGGATCTCCTTGATGGCAGCTTCCATATTGTCTTCCCGTCTCCTGATCTCATCTGACATCTTATCGATCTTCGCCTTCTCGATATTATACTTCTTAACGGCATCGGGATCATATGCTATGATAGTGCGATCTTCTATCTCATACATATCCTTATAGATCCTGTTGAGGTGAACATAATCACGCTTCCTCTTCACGGTAAGATCCTTTACGGATGCATCATCTTCCTGGTACGAAAGGATGAGTTCGAGGAGTTTTTCGAATTTTACAAAATAAGCTTTCCCCTCATTATCAAGACCCTCACTGAACCCGGTACACGCCCTTCGGCCGGCCTTGGGATCAACGGTAATGACTACCTTTTCATCCGAAAGGCTTCTGATCTCCGGGATACATGCTGCCGCCATCACTGCTCCCTTTATAGCACTAATATCATGAGGATCCTTCGTAAGAAGGAAATCAAACTCATCTGCTGCAGCTACGAACTGAGAGCTCTTGAGCATCTTATAGGCATGCTCCATCATTTCCTCTTCGCGAAAGTATTCGTAATCGAAAGTAACTCCGCAATAAGAACAGATATACATCTGACGCTCCAGATCTATATCCAGTACGCCGCCGCATGTCGGGCAGATATGTCCCTTAATGATCTCCATATTATTCCCCTCTATTCTCCTCATCCCCGTTCAGCAGGAAAAGAATTAAACCATGCCCGCTCTTCGAAAGCCTTCTTCTTGGGAGTAACCGCCTCATCCTCGGCGATACCTATCAGAAGAAAGCAGACAAGATCGTAATCGGATGGAATATTTAATATCTCTGCCATCTTATCACATATTCAGTCAATGTCAGTAATCGTCTTCGTAATCCCGGGTATCGTCCCAATCGTCATCATCATAATATACATCTTCATCATCTTCCCATTCCCAGTCAGAAGAATCATCTACGATATCCGTATCAGACGTATCAGACGTATCGGAAGTTTCGGAAGCAGCCACGCTTCCTGTTGTTGGATCGAAAGAAGCCTGTGTACCATCAGCCTGGAGTGTGCCGACTTCGATCTCCTCGTTGATCACATTATAGTATGTCGTGAAAGTCTGTCTGGAGATCTCGTTGCCGTTTGCGTCGTATCTGACCTTATATGAAGTTGCAGTCTTTGCGTTATGACCGGTCCTCGTCGTATTGGTCTGGCCGACGGGCAGCTCCGTATTCTGAACGTAAGTAGTCTGGAAATCCGCGGTATCGACACTGTCGCCCGAGAAAGTAATGTACTCGCCGTTAGCGAGCTTATGTCCGTAGATGGCAACCGAGATCCTCATGGAGGAATAGTCATGATATGCGCTTATTACGATAGGATAGCCGCTGTTATTGGTGAACCTTAAATCCTGAGAGCCCCAGTCGACTGCAGCATCACATCCGTCGTCCGCATACTTGGCCGGCCACTGATGAGGATGTCTTTCGTCGATCTGAAGATCCGCCTTAACGGCTGATTCGTATACCATGGTGCTTACCTGACAAACACCGCCGCCGTAGCCCTGCTCCGTAGCACCCTCTACGATGACACCTGCCTCCTGATATCCGTTGGCAGCAGTTCTCTCACCGACCGTTCCGTTAAAGGAGAAGGATCCTCCCGCAGGGATTATCAGTCCGTTGATGGAAGATGCGGCAGTAGCAACATTATTGGCTCTTGCGGAACTGGATGTACTCGTTGAAGACGATGTGGAAGATATGAGGCCGAACTCATTCTCGATCATGGACGATGTGAGAGAAGGCTCTGTTATCGCTGCATCGATCTCAACGGTTCCGATATACGTTCCGCCGTCAAGAAGTGCCTTAACGTCACTTACGGCCTTATCGATATCGATATCGTAACCGGTCTGTGAATCGGTATATTCGAACTGACATGTCGCGGGATCAAAACCGGTGATAACGGCATCCACAGCCTCGCGATCGAGAGGATCGAGAACACCGTGAACCTGCGTGGATATATCTGCAGTATTGGGCGTATATGCAGTCTGATACGTTGCGGGAGTGTTCTTGAGGGCTTCCTTTGCATTGAACATGGCAACGAGATCCTCAGGTGTTTCTTCGCCCTTGGGGATCAAATTGTTGAAAGCCTTATCGACTACTTCAGCATCGTTTACGTCTATGGGAAGCGAGCTCAGATCCATGGGATACTCTCGTCCGTCAAGTGAAAGCGTGACATTGATCTCCAAAGGACGCTCGGGCTTATTGGCCTTGATGGCTGCCAGTGCCTCCTCTTTGGTCATCCCGCTTACATCGATCCCGTTGATGATGATGCCTTCAGGGAATACATCCACGGTAAGTTCTGCTATCAGCTCATTACGTGTCATCTTGGCTACACTTCCGTCAGCCAATGTGACCTCATAACGCTTTTGGAATACGCCTGCAAAAAAGAGAACTATAAGGGTAACGACCAGGACAGCAGCCGCAGCAATGACGGCAAGCTTTCGAAGCTTCTTCTGCCTCTTTTGTCTGACTCTGCTCCTGTAAGAAGTGTAACATCCGCTATACGCGGGCGCAGGCTCCTGAACCTGACTTCCCGTGTTACCGTATGAATAAGGCCCTACAGACCTTACTCCGGACCTAGCAATGCCGGTATTCCTACCTCCGGCATTTCCGCTCTTCTTCATCCGTTGTTACCCCTTATCTTTATACGCCGATCTTCTTTATCGCATACTATCTGAATTCTCTCTCAGGAAACTATAACTCCAATCCGAATAAAAAAACAGCCCCCTTATATATAAAAATATGAGGAAAATCTGATAACGGGCAAAATAACGCGCTTCAGCTGTTGACGAAATTTATGTAACATGTTACATTGTTTGCAAAAGGTAATATGTTACACATTTTGATCAAAGGAGTCAGACGATGGATTACGACAAGAAGATGCATATGAATAATGTCGAGTTTGGAGACATGCCGCCTCAGGCATTCCTGCTCGGCCTCCTGAGCGCTTTCGATAACCGATATCAGGCTGCGGCGGATGCTTTCTTCAGGGAGATCACGTGGAAGCAGTTCTTCGCGATCATCTGTATCAACCTCTGCAAGGAACCTCCGACGCTGAATGAACTTTCGGATGTCATGGGCAGCTCGCACCAGAACGTAAAACAGATCCTTTTGAAGCTCGAAAAGAAGGGCTTCGTGTCATTCATCACTGACCCGAACGACAAGCGAAAGCAGAGGATACTCGTAACTGACAGCTGCAGGGATTTCCTGGAGGAAAACGACAACAACGGAAAGCAGAGTCAGTACATCATCGGCCGCATCTTCGAAGGTGTAGACGAGAAAGACCTGATCACTACCATACAGACGATAATGAAGATGGAAAGGAATCTCAGCGAACTATGAAGACATTAGTAATCTACACATCACAGACAGGGTTTACCAAGAAGTATGCAGAATGGATCGCAGAAAAGACATCCGGCGACATCCTTGAACTCAAGGATGCGCAAAAGAAGAGCGACAGCTTCTTCGCCGACTATCAGGCGATCGTATACGGCGGATGGCTCATGGCAGGCAGCACCGTAAAGGTAAAGTGGTTCCTTAATAAGGCCGCCTCATGGCAGGACAAGAGACTTGCCGTCTTCTGCGTAGGCGGAAGCCCAAACGACAACCCCGATGTTGAGGTCACACTAAAGAAGATGCTCACGGATGAGCAGCGAAAATATATAAGACCTTTTTACTGCCAGGGCGGATTTAACTACGAGAAGATGAACGGTCCTTCAAAGCTTGCCATGAAGATGTTCGTATCTGCTCTCAAGAAAAAGAAGGATCAGACCGAGGAAGAAAAGATCATGACGAAGATGATCGCTACTTCATACGATATCTCGGATATCAAATACATCGAGCCGATAGTTGAATATCTCGAGAAACCGTAAGATGATATAGCCATGGTATATGAGCTGAAAGACACATCAAAAGTTGAAGCAATCTTTGAAGGTTGGAACGAGACCCTGATCTACTCATGCCTTCAGAGAGTCATGGGAAAGATATACGTAACCGATCAGGACTCTCCGGTATCAGCGATGGCTTTCGTCGGATGCTTTGCTTTTTATGCGGGAGAGCCGGACAGAGAACTGGTGATCAATAAGCCTGACGGTTTTGTGATCATGACCCCTCAAAACGACGGATGGGCTGCTCTTATCGAGGATTGTTTTCCCGATGCGCGAAAGATCACCCGCTATGCCATCAAAAAAGATACGATATTTGACAAGGATGATCTGGCCAAAATGGCAGCAGGATTACCCGAAGGATATGAGCTCAAAAAGATAGACTCCGATATCTACGACCTGTGCATGACTGATCCCGTGACGGCTGACTTTGTATCTGCTTTTGAGAGCAAGGAAAAGTATCTGGAAATTGGACGCGGAATGGTGATCCTTAAAGACGGAAAGATAGTATCCGGCGCATCTTCTTATACCCGATACAATGAAGGCATAGAGATCGAAGTTGATACCGTTCCTGACGAACGCCGCAAGGGGCTTGCTACCGTTGTCCTCGCTTCATTGATCTCATCTTGTCTCGAAGAAGGACTTTACCCGAGCTGGGATGCCCATGATATGAATTCGGTACAGCTATCTAAGAGATTCGGCTATGAATTCGATCATGAGTATACCGCTTATGAGGTGGCTTCAGACAGAAGAACACATTAACAATGAAGCGGATCTTAATGCTGCCTGATGTATCCGAATAATTGATCAGGTTGATCCGGGTATGCCAGTATCAGCATATCTCCGTTGATAGAAATATTGTACACATCTTCTTCTCTGTCGGTAGGATAGGATATGGTCAACTGATTACCTTCAATGGTATATGTATCCTGCGTACGGTCTATCTCCACACCGTTAGCATCGATCACCCAGACATCCAGAGTGCCATCTTCGTTGAACGTCATCCAAATGTAGGAATTGCTGCTGTCAGATACCCATGTACCGACAAGATCGGCGGCAGTATATACAGGAATATCCAAAGACTCAGTCCTCGTTAATACATAAGATTCACCAAAACCAGCCGGGTCTTCCAATGTAAGGGAATCCCCATTGATAATGCAGATATAGTAGTCTTCGCTTCCATCAGGCTGATATACTCCCAATGCGTTGCCTTCGAGTGTATATGTATTCGTCGTTCTGTTGAGCTCCTGACCATCTGAATCTACCGTCCAGACATCCAGCGTACCATCTTCGTTAAATGACATGTATAAGATGTTATTGCCATCACCGAACGACCAGATTCCAATAATATCGGCGGGCGTAGTCTCTGGCATAACTACCGGTTCGCTCTCGCCTGTCATGTAAGCAGTTGTCTCCACAGGGGGCTCATCCAACTTCTCGCTCACATGAGTAAGTATGGCTATAGTTGCTACTACCACCAAGATAATCGCCACAACCGCAATGATCATCTTATTCATGGGAAGACCGACATCTCCCTTTGTTGAAGCTGAAGTAGGTGCAGCCTTTGCAGGTATATCTTCTGATTCAAATAAGTCAATATCTGATTCCTTGTTGTCCATTCTTTGTCTCCGTATACGTGATGATATAATGATAACGCATGACGAACACAGCAGCCATGCCGGGAGAAGATAAAAATGCATTCACGAATATTTCAGATCAGTTCAAAGCCTATCGATGAAAAGAACTATATCAACGAAGACCGTTACTACAGTCACGACACGGGTTTTGTCGGTTCGGTTGCCGATTACGCGGTCGCAAACAATGAACTCTCTGACTATGAATGGCTGAACTCTCATCCGGGCATATCAGTAGATCTCAAGAACAAGACCTTCAAGCTCGTTAGTAAGGAAGATTACTTCAAAGCATCTTATATGAAGTTTAAGGAATATCTGGCAGAAGCTGAACAGATGACCTTTGAAGACTTTATATGCGGCAGGAGCATCAAGACATTTGTTGCTCTCGCTAACAGTTTCGAATACAGATATGCTATCTACGTCGATGATATAGATGAAATTAATGGTCTTATCACTTTGGATGATCTTGTTCGTAATTCTGAAGACGGCACAGTATGGCACTTGGGTGCCACAATTAATTATCACTGCTAAGGACCGGAGAAAACCTTATTGATAAGAGATCATCATCTACTATGAAACGACCAGATTTTGACAGCATAAAGACTTACGAAGAATTCAAGAAATACGATTGGCACAGAGTTGATCTCCAAGAGATCTGCAAAGATCACGGACTCTTATTTCTCGGCACCGAGAAGAAGCTCAACAAAGTGATCGAAGCTTACTTTAACGGAGTCAAGATCCCTCCGCGCCGCAACTGGTACACCAATAAAGTGCTCTGCTGTTGGGTCAACGAGAACGGCGCGATGATGGACATCAATGCAGGTATCTTACTCTTTAACCTCATACTCTGCGCGATCGGGTTCATCAACTATGTAAGAGGCGCAGATGAGGGTCACTATACACTTCCAATTGTATTCGGTATTACAGGTCTCATCGTTGCCGCGCTATTCATCGCGATCGATAAGGACATAGATGTGATCAGAAGCCACGGTCCCATATGCGGAGATAAGAAATTTACCAGAGAATATGTTGATGAACAGGCAAACTCCGAGGAGACCGAAAGATTAAGATACGCAGACATACTTCTGGCACCCGATATCATAATCGGTGTGACCGCCGGAGTAGCCGCCGTCGCTTATGAAGATATATCCTCATTGCATGTTAAGAAGATATGGCATACAAAGCGTGACGGACCGCGCGGCAGTTACAGATACATAGAATACTATACGTATAAGATCATCGTAACGACCAACAAGGGCAAGAAAATCGCGATATCAGAAAGCATGCAAGACGGAGATTATGCGGCAAAAGCGATACACGAACACTGCCTGAAATATAATCCGGAAGTTAAGCTCCTTGATATGAAATACAGCTGCCTGACTCAGGAAGATAAAGAAAAGCCGATAGTAGAGGGCCAGGGTGTAAAACACAGTGTAGATCTGGCTATACAGGAACAATATCTGACAAGCATATCTGTAGATGGAGGTCTCAAGAAGAGATTTGTCAGATACCATCGCCGTTTTGCATTTATCCTCATTCTGGAATCGCTGCCGGTGAGTGCGATCGCATCCGCTATACTTTTCTTTGCTGCAAGGATCATTCGCAATATCATGGGTGCTGTCTTTTTGTTACCTGCCGCGTTGTTCCCTTTCTATGCCATATATAACCTCTTCTCTACCCTGAAGTCGATCAGTAAGGATGATATAGAGTTCTATTCAGGTGAGATCGCCGATAAGACCAAACAAGGTTACATTATAAAGGGAGTAAGCTACTATAAGTTCGGCTTCATCAAGACTATGAGACCGGAAGGCGAGCCAAACATAGGAGACAGGGTTATCCTGGCAAGATTAAAAGACGGGTACAGCCTGATAGCAGATAACCGTTGATCATCTAAGGGACAGCTGACGGAAAGCAAAGAACTGACAGAGGTCCTCAGGACAGTTAAGTAGTGCAGGTATGTTATGGAACGTAAAGAAAGAACAGCAGTTAAGCTCCTGATACTTATTCCGCTTATAGCGAATATCCTACGCGTGATCGGTCTTCTCGGTTCGATATCTCTTGATGTTGTGATCCCTGTTTTTATAACATCACATTCCAAGATCTTCGATACCTGTGGACTTGTTATCTTAATCGCAGAATCGATCGCAGTTATCATCGGTACTGTCATGGCAACTAAGAGGAGAATGAAAGCTTTCGTTTTCCTTGGTATCGTATTGGCCATCTTGTTAGTAATAGTCACTCTGTTCTTCTTACGCATGTATCTGAACACTTACTACACTTTGTTCCAAACCGTATACTGATCTTCTTTCTCCCCAATGCGGGTACATATTGGGAGAAGCGTTTTCCCTTAATTACCCGGCAATATTACGCGTATTTCCCCCGAATGTCTTGTTTTTCCCTTAAATCATGCTAAAATTTAAGGGAAAGGATGCACAAGTAAGGACAAATGAGAAATTTTAACTACTCGAAGATCAAAGATCAGAAATGGGACTCAGAAATACTGGGGCTCGTTGCTGCCACATATAAAGAAGCCGGAAAACAGGAGATGTATCTGAAGCAAAGACCGGCTGAACTGGAAAAGCTCGTTGAGATCGCAAAGATACAAAGTACCGAAGCTTCTAATGCTATCGAAGGAATCGTTACTACAAGCACCAGGATAAAGCAACTTGTAGCAGAGAAGACTACGCCCAAAAACCGTGATGAACAGGAGATAGCAGGATATAGAGATGTTCTTTCGATAATACATGAGAATTTCGATGCCATTCCGATAAGTCGGAATTACATTCTTCAGCTTCATAAGGCCTTGTATAGTCATATGAATAATCCTCTGGCGGGTAAGACAAAGAACGTACAGAACTATATCAGTGCTACATATCCTGACGGACATACAGAGGTATTGTTTACCCCGCTTGCGCCTTACGAGACACCCGAGGCTCTTGATGCGATCTGCGATGAGTATGATCGTGTTATCGGAAACATGGAACTCGAACCGCTTATAGCGATCCCTGTTTTCATACATGACTTTATATGCATCCATCCCTTCAATGACGGCAACGGTCGTATGAGCAGACTTCTTACGACACTGCTCCTGTATAGAAGCGGATTCAGTGTCGGGAAATACATCTCGCTCGAAGCGAAGATCGCCGATAATGAAGATCTTTATTATGAAGCCCTCCGTGCATCTCAAGACGGCTGGCTTGACGGTAATGAAGATCCTGTCCCGTTTATAAAATGTCTGCTTGGAACCATACTTGCAGCATACAAGGATTTCGGGGAGCGTTTCTCTCTTGTAGAAGATAAAAAACCGGCACTTGAGACGGTAAGACTTGCAACACAAAATAAGATCGGTAGATTCACAAAACAGGATATCCGTGATCTCTGTCCTTCGCTCAGTATCAGTTCCATCGAAGGCTCACTTCGTAAGCTCGTAGAACTAGGTGAGATCAGACGTGAAGGGATCGGAAAAAGCACCGTTTACTACAGAATAAAATGATTAAAACAAGGAGGTCTATGTGTAAGCGTTCACTTAAAACAAATCAAGTTCAAAACCTTCTAATTTTGAACTTCTCTTCAGTTAAGTATTCCGATCTTTGCCCAGATCGAATCGTCCCACCAGTGATCATCGACTATACTGTCCGGATAATCCGTAAAGAGAAATCTCATTTTGATCTCTATGGCATACTCTTCATCGTTCAACGGATAAACAACTATATTGGCATACCTGTTATATTCTTCCCCATACACTTCTATTTGAAAGGTTTTATAAACACTTAGCTTTTCTCTTTCAAAGCTTTCGACCTTATAATTCGACTCTACGAAATTCGAAAGATCAGGCAACGCTCCTCCAACCGTTTGACCATCGATCGATGATTGAACAAAGCCTTCAACATTCTTAGTAACAACGCGCAAACAGTACATGTCATCTCTTCTTCTGTACATAAGAACAATATCATCTATAAGATCGCTGTCTCTTACTGAAAACGATTTTAACAGCTCCGTGCGATCTGTTTGATCGGTCGCGTTATACACGAGAACATGTTTATTCGCATAGCTCATACAGATAGAAATGTACGCAATAAAACAAGCAACTAACGTTACTGATAAGATTATTATAGTGCGAATAATTAATGATCTCTTTCTCATATAAACACCATAGATATTCTCGCACAAACCCAAATGTTCCACAAACACAACACCATCGTATGATGGATCTTCTCTAGTGATGATATAATTTCATCAAGAATAGAAAAGGAGACAATGACATGATCCCTACATTCAAATACCATCCTAACCCTATCGAAACAGGTGCATTCATTAAAGGTGATGCTCAGGAATGTAATTGCTGCGGAAAGCAGACTGATATCTGGTATGAATCTCCTTTTTATTCCAGCGAAGAAGTAGACTGCCTTTGCCCTGAATGTATAGCAAGTGGTCTGGCCGCAGAGAAATTCAATGGTGAATTCCAGGACTCTTATAGTGTTGATGAAGTATCCGATCCCGCAAAGCTTGAGGAGCTGACACGTCGTACTCCGGGATATCACGGATGGCAGCAGGAATACTGGGTCGCACATTGTGATGATTACTGTGCATTCATCGGTTATGTCGGATGGGATGACCTGGTCAAAATGGGCATTGATAAACAGATCGAAGAATCATACGGAAGCAATATCAACGATTGGGATATCGAGACTCTCAAGGAAGACATGAACAACAACGGAGGCATACAAGGATATCTTTTCAAGTGCCTTCATTGCGGCGAATACAGACTTCATATTGACTGCGATTGACGTGATTAGGGAACATTTATCAATATAATTCATTGAAAAGTTCCCTAAAGGAGTTCCTGTGAGCGATTTTGAACGAATACAATCCCTGATCAAAGATAAAGCAGAGGCTGAAGCACGTCTCAGCCTCATTCCTTACGATGGTTCCCCTGAGATCAAGGAAAACCGCAGCGGTAAATATCTTTACATCAGAAAAAGGATTGCCGGTAAGTTAACATCCAAGTATGTTGATGTGTATTCGGATTGGGTTTATAAGAAATTGAATGGCTAAGATAATCCTGAAGTAGATTAACTAAGCAGGAAAGGGGAATATCGCAAAATGTGGCAGCAACTATTGGAATTATTTGAAAAAGCTGACCGTCCTATCAAAATAAGCGAAGGCGATTATACACGTGGCGTTTATGAAATTAATGAAATAGGTGCCAGTCCGGAATCCGTATTAGGAGCTGTCATTGTAAATTCCTGCGGGATAGTTTTTGATAATTGGGTGTTTGTTATCGGACAATCTTCCGGTAATTACGGGATACTGAATTTCAGTGAGAAAATGAATTATGATTCCAATGGTCTGCTTGTAGTTGCAACGGATATTGTTGGAGGTGTTTTCGCACTCAACATGGGCCGATTCGCTGAGGATCAAGGTATGGTGTGGTATTTCGCCCCCGACACTTTGGAGTGGGAATCGCT
Organism: Ruminococcaceae bacterium KH2T8; assembly: GCA_900111435.1. Lineage (NCBI taxonomy): Bacteria > Bacillati > Bacillota > Clostridia > Eubacteriales > Oscillospiraceae > Ruminococcaceae bacterium KH2T8. The sequence goes on along the minus strand of FOIY01000004.1, from coordinate 101,285 downwards.
TGAGATGAAATATTCGGGATTTATCGCCTGGCTTACTCAAGGAGACTTGTCCGGCTATTACAGTTCAATGAAATGGACTGATTGGCGTAAAGATGCTGAATCGGTAAGCTTTGGTGAAGGTATTCTGATATATCCGTATTTATGGGCAAAAGAGTGCAATATTGAAACTGCCTCCAAAACTGTCGTCCCGTTAAGTGAGATTCTGAGAAAGAATGATGACTTCTCGAAAAAATTTGGTTATTAACACGTTAAATTATCAGGATAAAAGAATAGATGGTATAAAAATGAAGTCAAAGAATATCTATACAGTACGTTTGATAAACACTGAAGTTGTGTCCTCTATTTCAAAAGAAAAAGTTGGAAAACCCACATGGCTTTGTTTGCTTCAGAAAGATGTTTCATGGTCAGCATATGCCGTGATACCCGATTTTACTGAAGTTGATCATTTCGATTTAGATATCATATTTGATGATGATTTTAGAAATACGACTTCCGTAAATGTCGGAGACGTCTTTGACATCAGTTTTGATATTGTTGATAATCGTATCGGGATCCAAAAGGTTGAAGTGATCGGAATGCGAAAAGACAGACCACTCAACCATCTTGAGAATAGATAATTATCTGTAAAGCAGACAAATACAGAATTATGAATACTGATTCAGATAAAATTGATAAATATTTAATAGAAAGCAGAAGGATTTACAACTACCTAGTGTCGGAGTTTTGCAACAGGTTTGTATGGCTGCGCTTAAAAGAACAGGATATTGATCCAATTTGTGATGGTCTTTCAACTGTTTTTATGGATAGCTATGTCAATGAGCAGTTTGTCGACGAGTATAAAAAGAATCCCGAAGACAGCAAAAAATGGAATGCATTCTTTGATTTTATAGAAGAAATGCTTCAATCCGGAGACAAGACTCTTGAAGATACAATCGACACAACGATTCTTGAACTATTGGCAGCAGAGGCCGATATAGATTTGGAATCAATCCTGCCATATTGCGGAAGCAAAACCCGCGAATCGATATATAACAGTGTCAGAGTATACTATGGGAAACCGGAAAGAGCAGATTATTTAGAACATAAATATTCACTTTGATTTGGGTTAGAAAAGAACAATTTAAAGAATAGTGTTTGAAGGAAGCGATTTTGATTATGGGAAAAAAGAAGAGAGAACATGTAGTTTTCGATCAAATGCTAAAGCAGAAAAAGAGTATCCCTTTTTCGAAAACAATAAGTGATTGCCCGCAAAAACAGAAAACAAAACCTTTGAAGTCAAAATAATAATCAGTATCATATATACAAATAACATAGAAAAAGCTGAAGCAATAGTAATAGGCGCAGGTGCGGGGCTCTCGACTTCGGCAGGTTTTACATACAGCGGTGAGAGATTCGAGAAGTACTTCGCGGACTTTGGCAAGAAGTACGGTTTCAAAGATATGTATTCAGGCGGATTCTATCCTTTTAAGACACCGGAAGAGATGTGGGCATACTGGTCACGATATATCTATATCAACCGTTATACAGATGCACCCAAGCCGGTTTACGATAAGCTTCTGGAGCTGGTAAAAGACACGGATTACTTTGTCATCACTACAAATGTCGATCACTGTTTCCAGAAGGCAGGGTTTGATAAAGACCGTCTTTTCTATACGCAGGGCGATTATGGTCTTTTCCAGTGCAGTGAACCGTGTCAGGATGTGACATACGATAACGAGGCTGTTATTTGTGAGATGTACGAGAAACAAAAGGATATGAAGATCCCGTCAGAGCTTATACCGACATGTCCAAATTGCGGTAAGCCTCTTACCATGAATCTCAGATCTGATGACAAGTTTGTTGAAGATGAAGGTTGGCATAAGGCAGCTGCAAGATATGATGAGTTTATTCGTACACATAACGGCAAAGTGCTGTATCTCGAGCTCGGTGTCGGTTTTAATACTCCAGTCATTATCAAGTATTCTTTCTGGCAGATGACTGCAAAGAATCCTGACGCGACATACGCCTGTATCAATTACGATGATGCTGAATGTCCTGATCTTATCAAAGACAGAGCGATACTTATCGAAGGTGATATCGGAGATGTCCTGGATGACATAACAGGATAATAAGGTCAGATAAGAAGAAATGGCATGAAATAATACCTATGACAGAGGCTATGCCTTTGTTAGTAATATTGCGAAATGATCGACAAAGATATGAATCCTTGTCGACCATTATTATACATCACGAATTGAAGCTATATTGCGAGAAATTAATTATATAAAAATGTGTAAACATCATATATGCCACTTTCCCATCCGTTACCAGAATAGAACTTCTGAGCAGTAAAGTTGTCTTTCCCGGTAAGAAGCACAAAACCTTTAGCGCTTTCTTTGAAGTGGTTCTTCACTGCTGTCATCAAAGCAGTGCCATACCCCTTGTTTCTATATTCTTCTTTGACATACAGGTCGTTTAATATCCACTGTCGTTTCAGCGAAACAGTAGAGAACGATGGATAAAGCTGTATGAAACCAACATAATTATCACCATCCATTGCGACAAAAATCTTACTTTCACAGTTTTCCATTCTTTGCATGATAAAACGTACTGCTTCGGTTCTCTCTTGTATTTTTACACCATAAAAATCACGGTATTCCATAAGCAGATCTACTACACCTTCAATGTCATTCTTTTCTGCTATTCTTACCATTTTTCTTCCTCCTTATGATTGACCATTTCTGTATTACAGGTAGAATTATAGTCGGAATTGGTGCTATAAACAGTTCCAATATTAAACTTTATAACAGAGCCAATTATACGAGAGGTTTTATGATTACAATAAATAAAAATACTGAAACACCGATATACAAGCAGATATACGAACAAATCAAGAGGGATATACTAAATGGCTCTCTGACAAGCGGCATGCGCCTACCGGCGTCCCGATCACTGGCAGCTGAGTATCATATCAGCCGTAATTCTGTTGTTGCCGCATACGATCAATTAGTAATAGAAGGGTTTATTACCTCTAAAACAGGTTCAGGTTATTATGTCGAGGAATTGCATTTTCTTCCGAAAAGAGATCATGACAAAGTCGATAGAACTCAATATAGTTCGAAGAAATCGACAGTTGAAGAACTGAAATATAATTTCAGATACGGGAATCTTGAATATAATTGTTATCAAGATTCCAACTGGAGAAAATGCATAAATGCAGCAATGGATGTACTTGCAAATTCACAGAGCACAAATTATCTTCCTGCTGAAGGACTCCAATCTCTTCGTGAAGAATTGGCTTTATTTCTCAGAAGGACACGCGGTGTTAACTGTATTCCGGAACAAGTGATCGTTACCAGTGGACATCAATACGCATTGGATATCATTTCGAAGCTTTTTATTTCTCGAGATCATTCATTCGCCATGGAAGATCCGGGATATGATGGCTGCAGAGAACTTTTTATCCGAAACGGTCACACACCGATAGCGATACCTGTTGAGACTGATGGTATAAACCTTGATGCCGTATATAAGATCAAGAAATCTCTTTTGTATATAACGCCTTCACATCAGTTTCCTACAGGCAGTATCTTACCAGTCAGCAAACGCCTATCCTTATTAGAATATGCAGCCAAAACCGGCAGTTTCATCATCGAGGATGACTATGACAGTGAACTTCGCTATAATGCGATGCCGATTCCATCGCTACAATCCATGGATGAGCATGATAGAACTATATATATTGGTACATTTTCCAAATCCCTATCACCTGATCTCAGAATAGCTTATATCATCCTGCCATTATGTTTACTTAATGAATATAGGAAAAAGTTTCGGATATCGAATTCGAGTGTCCCTACGATTCTACAGATTGCTTTATGTGAATATATAAAATCCGGCAACTATGAACGCTATGTAAATGCTATCAGAACCCATTATAAGCATAAAAATGCCAAGATCCTTTCCGGTCTTAATTTGGATTCATGTGATATTATTGGCTCTGCTGCAGGCTTGCATTTTCTGATAAACATTCATACTTCTTCAGATCAAGACGATATCGTGAATCATTTTTTGAAATATGACGTAGCTGTCTATCCGACCAAAAGATATTGGATTCGTAAGGAACTTTGTCCGGAACACCAGATACTTGTAGGTTACAGTTCCATCCCTTATCAAAAGCTTGACAAAGCAATAGAACAATTTAACAGAGCTTTAGAAACCCTATGCGTTTAGCATAGGGCATTAGAAGGGCAGATTGTTAATAGTGGAATCTTTAAAACATTATTTACGAATGGATTTGAGGCTGAAGTGTTAACAAATCCCAAAGAAAATGCCTCTGGAAATGAAAAACGATCGGAATATTCTTCCGATCGTTTGTTGGGCGCATTCTTCGCAATTCCTTCGCGATTTGTGGTAAGTTTGTGGTAAGCTACGATTTTTCGCTTTTCCACAAACCCGCAAACCCCTGGTATTATTGGGTTTCACGACACCCTTAAAATTTTTTGGCGGAGCCGGTGGGATTCGAACCCACGTGCCCTTGCGGACAAACGGTTTTCAAGACCGCCTCGTTATGACCACTTCGATACAGCTCCGTGTGCCCGAGTATTTTACTGTATTTTTACTCGGATTTCAACAATTTCATGTTGAAGGCTTATTTTCCGCATCTTTTACGAGGTTATACCTCCATCTGAATACGGCAACACCTATTATTATCGCGTATCCTGCGATACTTAAAGGAACAGGTATCTCGTGCAGGAAAAGGATGCCCAGAAGTGCCGCAAATACTACCTGAGTATAGTCAAATACCGATATCTCTCTGGCAGGTGCGAACTTATAAGCGGACGTTATACCGAACTGTCCCAGTGTCGCTGCAAGACCTGCCAGGATGAGCAGGAGCAGCTGCTTAAACGTCGGCACTACGAATACCGGTATTATGAACGGGATACATACAAGACACGAAAAAAGTGAGAAACACAATACGATTATCGGGGTCTTCTCACCTTTTCCGCCGAGCTTTCTTACGAACACGTACGCGAAACCCGCTCCAAAGCCTCCATATAGTCCTATAAGGGCCGGGATGGTGTTGGATATACCTGAACCCGGTCTGATGATCAGAACGGCTCCCAGGAACGCTACAAGCGTTGTAAGGATATCTATCTTCTTAGGTCTCTCCTTCAGGATCGGAATTGATAATACGATCGCGAAGAAAGGCGACAGTTTATTGAGCATATTTGCGTCTGCTATGCCGATCTTATCTATCGCATAGAAGTTCGCTATAAGACCCGATGTACCAAAGAGACATCTGAAGAATAGATCGCTGCGGTTTTCCCGTTTCACGTGGAACTTCTCACCTTCTCTTTTGAGCAGGATAAAAGATACAACAGCAGCAAAGGCATTCCTGAAGAATGCCTTTTCCATAGTGGGAACATTTCCCGATAACCTGACAAAAAAGGTCATCAGGGAGAACCCAAGGGCTGCAAGGATAATGCAGACTATTCCCTTGGTAGTATTATTCAATCTGTTCCACATTTTTTGTTTCTTTTATGCTCCCAGGATCTCGATAAGACGGTCAAGATCATCATAATCCTTATAGTCGATAACGATCTTACCCTTACCTGTTCCGATATCGGATACCTTGAGCTTTACCTTTGAACCGAGAGACTTCTTGAGCTTTATCTCAACTTCCTTAGTACTGAGCTGGAACTGCTGATCGATCTGCTTGGGAGCTTTCTTGGCAATATCAGGATTCTTGAGAATTTCGATATACTTCTTAACGTATTCTTCAGCCTGACGAACAGTCATATCTTTTGCGATAATAACGTCAGCTGCCTTCCTCTGATCCTCGGGATCCTTAAGTGCAAGAAGTGCCTTAGCGTGACCTGCGGAAAGATCTCCGTTACGGATAAAATCCTGAAGTGATTCATCGATATTTATCAATCTAACGGTGTTGGCGATAGTAGCTCTGGGCTTACCTAATCTCTTAGCTAATTGCTCCTGGCTGAGCTTATGAGTCTTTATGAGATTTTGCATCGCATAAGCTTCTTCAAGAGGGTTAAGATCTTCACGCTGAAGGTTCTCTATAAGAGCCTGCTCCATTGTCTGTTGATCAGTAAGTTCCCTTACGATCGCAGGTATTACTTTAAGGCCTGCAAGACGCGATGCACGCCATCTTCTCTCACCTGCTACTATGCGATACCCGGAACCCTTCTTCTGGACGATAATAGGCTGTATTACGCCGTTTTCCTTAATGGAATCTGCGAGTTCCTGAAGGGCACTTTCATCGAAGTCTTTTCTGGGCTGTCCTTCATTAGGAGAGATATCATTTATCTTAAGTTCTACTACTGAATCTTTAGTATCTTCAGGGATGCCTTCCGTGGAGATCAGAGCATCAAGTCCCTTGCCGAGACCCTTGCTCGTACTCTTACCTATACCCTTACCGAGACCTCTTGAATTTCTGGATGTAGCCATATTGTTTTCCTTTCTAATATATAGATGGTCATCTATGTTTATTTAGTTCTCTTAAGCACTTCAGAAGCGAGTGATTCGTATGCTTTTCCGCCCTTTGAATTAGGGTCATAATCACTTATTGCAAGGCCATGGCTGGGCGCCTCGGCAAGCCTTACATTTCTGGGAATAAGAGTCTTAAATACCTTATCGCCGAAGTAATTCTCGACCTCATCTTTAACCTGTCTGGTAAGCTGTGTTCTCTTATCGAACATGGTCAGAACTACACCGAGAATGTTGATATTCTTATTGAGTTTCTTTTTGACCTTATTGACTGTATCTACAAGTTGAGACAATCCTTCAAGAGCGTAGTACTCACCCTGGATAGGAATAATCAGATTATTAGATGCCGTAAGAGCATTGATCGTCAGGATACCCAGAGAAGGAGGGCAGTCAATGAAGATGTAGTCATAGTTATCAGCTACTTCTTCAATAGCATTCTTAAGGATCTGTTCACGTGACATTGCACCGACCAATTCAACCTCAGCTCCGGCCAGATTGATATTCGTAGGGCAGATATCTACATTATTCGCAGAAGATTCTACGATAGCCTCGCTGATAGGAACATCATTTACCATAACGTCGTATGTGCTGTTCTCTATTTCACTCTTATCTATTCCGAGTCCGCTGGTAGCATTTCCCTGAGGATCCAGATCGATCATGAGAACTTTCTTACGTTTTTTACCGATAAATGCAGCCAAACTGACTGTTGTTGTAGTCTTTCCAACTCCACCCTTCTGGTTTACGACAGAGATTATCTGTGTCATTTGAATATCTCCTTAATGAATAATATATAACTATATTAGCATTCTATATGCAGATTCTATATTTCTTTCAAATTACAAAAACAAGGCAAATGTTCCACGTGGAACAGTATGATCATATTCAAAATTCAGAATTTCCACCGAAATTGATAATTCAATTGTATGTATCTAAATGTTCCACGTGGAACAATTAAAAAGCACCGATCAAATTGACCGGTGCTAAGTTGAGTTTGATTGAGAATGTTCCACGTGGAACATTCTGAGATTAAGTATCAATATTAGCGAGTTTAGCGTTCTCCTGAATGAACTGCTTACGAGGATCAACCTGATCACCCATAAGAAGAGTAAATGTCTCATCAGCAGCCTGAGCATCTTCAAGAGTAACCTTAAGGAGTTTACGAGTAGAAGGATTCATAGTTGTTTCCCAGAGCTGTTCGGAACTCATCTCACCGAGACCCTTGAATCGCTGGATAAGGGGATTCTCCCAACCTGTCTTCTCCTTGATCTCGTCAACTTCCTTATCATCATAAGCGTAATACTCTTCATCTCCCTTATAAACCTTATAAAGAGGAGGACAAGCGATATAAACATATCCGCCGTCAACAAGAGGTCTTAAATATCTGAAGAAGAATGTCAGAAGAAGTGTTCTGATATGAGAACCGTCGACATCGGCATCGGCCATGATGATAACCTTGTGGTAACGGAGCTTATTCTCATCGAATTCATCACCAATACCTGCACCGAGTGCCATAACTACGGGCTGGAGCTTCTCATTTGTATAAACCTTATCGATTCTTGCCTTCTCAACGTTGAGCATCTTACCCCAGAGAGGAAGGATAGCCTGATACTTACGCTCTCTACCCTGCTTAGCAGAACCGCCGGCGGAATCTCCCTCAACGATAAAAATCTCACAGAATTCAGCCTCATTTGACTGGCAGTCAGCGAGCTTACCGGGAAGTGAATTAGACTCGAATACAGTCTTTCTTCTTGTCATCTCACGAGCCTTCTTAGCTGCATCACGTGCACGGCTGGCGGAAAGACACTTATCCATGATGACCTTAGCCATGTCAGGATTTTCTTCGAGATATACCATAAACTTCTCAGCAACGGCATTCTCAACCATAGGTCTGATCTCGGCATTACCGAGCTTAGACTTTGTCTGTCCCTCGAACTGAGGATCAGGAAGCTTTACCGAGATGATAGCTGCAAGACCTTCTCTTGTATCATCACCCTGAAGTTTAGGATCATTATCCTTAAGGAACTTATACTTCTTTGCGTAATCATTTACAACACGTGTAAGAGCAGATCTGAAACCTGTAAGGTGTGTACCACCCTCAGGTGTAGCAATGTTGTTTGCGTAGCAATAAACGGTCTCCTGATAGGAATCGTTGTACTGCATCGCGATCTCTACGAAGCATTCACCGGAACGTGTTGCAAAGTAGATAGGCGCGGGATTGATAGCTTCCTTATGTCTGTTCAAGTACTCAACGAATGAAATAATACCGCCATCATAATGAAGATGCTTATGATTAGGCTCAGCTCCTCTGTCATCAGTAAGATCGATAGTTACTTCCTTATTAAGGAAAGCCATCTCTCTGTATCTTGTGATCATAGAATCGAAATCGAATACAATGTCAGGGAAGATGGTATTATCGGGAATAAATGTTGTGGTCGTACCTGTATCTGAAGGATCACATTCACCGATAACCTTCAGGGGACTTACTGTCTTACCTTTTTCAAAACTGATCTCATGAATCTTGCCTTCACGCCTTACCTGTACCGTCATTCGGTCAGAAAGGGCATTTACGACAGATGCACCTACGCCGTGAAGACCACCGGATACACTGTAAGCACCACCGCCGAATTTACCTCCGGCATGAAGTACCGTGTGTACAACTTCAACAGTAGGGATACCCTGCTTAGGATGGATACCGACGGGAATACCCGAACCGTTATCCTTAACAGTAACGGATCCATCCTTATTGAGCTTTACGTCGATAGTATCGCATCGACCTGCAAGAGCCTCATCGACTGAATTGGCTACGATCTCATATACGAGGTGGTGAAGACCACGAAGTGTCGTATCACCGATATACATACCGGGACGCTTACGAACGGCCTCAAGACCTTCAAGGACCTGGATATCACCTTCGTCATAAGCACTGGCATTAGATGTATCAAATTCGTCCTGACCTGCCGTAACGGCCTCAATCTCGCTTATGGATTCCTCATTGAAATCCTCAGTAAGAGCTCTGGGATTCTCTGCCAGGTTACGAAGCTCATCACTGTCCTCGTTTTCTACAGGCTGGAAGTAGATATCAACTTCACCTGCGGGAGCTGAATTCTTTATCTCGTTTTCTGTCTCGCTCATTTCCTCTATTACTCCTTATTTTGTAAATATTTATAACTGATATTGAATAAATATTCACATTTAACAATGTTACATACACTTACGGTATGTAAAGTCCTTTCTCGATCCTTTTCCTCAAGACCCCTATGGATAAAGGGCTCATGTATGTTCTGTCCGTAGCGATAACAACAGTCCTGGGTATTTCTTCGGTTATATACTCAAGTCTGTTTCTTTCATCCTCGGAATTGATGAATTGAGTCACTGACTTCTGTGAGGGAAGTACAGATTCAAGGTCGATCAATACCGATATCGTATCTGCGGGAACGGTTACTTCGCCGCCGATATGAACATACATCGTCTTTCCTCCGATAAGGATAAAGTGGGGGATCGAGTCGATCCATACCACATAATTATAACATAATATGCTAATTATAATATATATAATATATAGAAATGTTAATTCTCCCTGACTATTTTTCCCGTGCTTACGTGGAAAAAAACGGGATTTATATCAGTCATAACGAATTCCACGAGCTCATTCTCGATATAATTCCTGTCAGTACAGGTGATAAAGATCTGGGCATCCTTCATACCGGAGAGAAGTGATACCCTTCTGCCGCTGTCGAGTTCCGAGAATACGTCGTCAAGGAGCAGGACGGGGGAGGAGGATGTAAACTCCTTAATGATCTCCAGCTCGGCTAATTTAAGGGATAATGCAGCCGATCTTTGCTGTCCCTGTGAAGAGTAGTTCTTCATGCTCAGATCATCGAGCTTTATATCGAGATCATCCCTGTGGATACCGAATACCGATATACCCTTTTCTATGTCATTTTTACGGCCTGCACGAAGCTTGCCTAATACATACTCGGACAATATACCCTTAATTCGCGCGTAATTAGCCTCAGAAAGCGTTCCGTCGATCAACATGTGTTGTTCTTCCTCTGAGCCTAAAGAGCGCTCCAGGAGCTCTACAGCGCCTGATATGGTCGAATAGGAGATACTGAGTACTTCCTTACCGTCTGATATAACGGAATGGTGACCGGATGCTTTCGCCGAAAGAAGCTTTGAAAATCTGTATCTGTACATGATCATGTCGGCAGAAAGATCCGACAGGGAGAAGTCCCAGAAGTCGAGAACATTATCGTCAGCTTTCCTTACATCGCCTCTGAATGACTTGATGCAGGTATTCTTCTGGTTGATTATCCTGTTTGTCTTATTGAGAGTGTCGTAATAAGTAGGGGAGACCTTGCTTATGAGCATATTAAAGAACTTTCTTCTGCTCGCAGGAGCTCCTTTTACGAGATTTAAGTCCTCCGGAGCGAAGATAACAGTGTTACAAACGCCCATATAATCGGAAACCTTATCGATCGTTATTCCGTCGTGAAGAAGGACCCTCTTGGGAGCCTTATTAGGCGTAAGTTCGGAATCTTCGGTATAAAATGAAGCGGAAATAGACGTATCCGTGCTGTATTCTTCGTCCCTTAAGTCAAGAGTTATCTTATATTCGTTACATCCGAACTTGATAAGATCCCTGTCCTTGGATGTCCTGTGTGAAGTTATGCAGGAACATACATTAATAGCCTCAATAAGATTAGTCTTACCCTGTGCATTATTTCCGTAGATTATATTAACGGAAGGCCCGACATCCAAGTCAAGCCTTCCGTAATTTCTGAAATTCTCAAGCGATATGTGCTTTATATACATTATCTTCTGATAGGAAGGATAAGGTATACATATTCGTTACCTTCAACAGGTACGATGATACAGGGTCCCTGGGAACCGTTGAATTCGATCCTTACGACATCATCCTCGATGTTCTTAAGAGCGTCGATAAGATATCTGGAATTAAAGTCGATATCGATCTGCTCACCTTCGATAGTAATATCGATATTCTCCTTATGTGTACCTGTCTCAGTATTTGCAGATACCATAAGAGTAGTCTCATCGCTCATCGTAAGCTGAACGGGACATCTTCTCTCATCGTTCATGATGATGAGTGCAGCTCTGTCTACTGCATCGAGGATATCCTTTCTGTTTACCTTCATTACGCTCTTGGGATTCTTCTGGATAATGGAATTATAGTTAACAAAAGGTCCCTGGATAAGTCTTGATACGATACGAACATGACCTACGTCGAAGAGAAGGTGATTGGAAGAAGAATAGATTATAACTTCATTATCTTCATTCTCACCGTCAAAGATCTTGGAAGCCTCTGAAAGAGCCTTACCGGGGATGATGAAATTCATGACAGGGAAGTCAGAACCTGCATCTTCTCTTCTTAAAGCCATTCTGAAACCGTCGATAGCGACCATGGAGATAGTCTTTCCGTCGCTTTCAAGACAGCAACCCGTAAGAGACTGACGTGTATCGTCCTTAGATACTGCAAAGATCGTATGGTTGATCATGTTCTTAAGGAGCTTCTGGCTCACTGTGATCTTTTCCGCATTATCGATGATAGGGATCTTGGGATAAGATTCAGCGGAACTTCCCTTGATAACGGAATTAGCAGCTCCCGAAAGGATAGTTACCTGATTTCTGTCATCAGCCGAGATAGTCGTCATCTCCTCGGGAAGTCTCTTTACGATCTCACCGAAGAACTTTGAATTAACTACTACGGATCCCTTTTCTACAATATCCGATACAAGATCTGCTTCGATACCGGTCTCAAGGTCGTAACCTGTAAGCTTTACTCCGTTATCGTCTGCCTGGATCAATATACCGTCGAGTATCTGAACAGTGGAATTTGTCTTTATGGCTTTTTGAACTATGGATATAGCATCTATAAGATCACTCTTATTACAGTTGAACTTCATATAAACATATTCCTTTCGAAATTTGAATTAAGATTTTTCCGAAGATATTATACAACATTTTTTTATATCTTCGTAGTATTTATCTTATGTGCAGTTCAATCTGTTCAAACAGCCGATGAAGCCATAGATATTGCGCATTTAACAATGTTAATCAAGTGTAAACAGAGGGTAAATACGATGTTCGTAACTTATGGGTTTTGAACACCCGTTTTTTGTACACATCGTATGAACATCAAAATTACATCGAATTACCTACATATGAACAAAATTTGTTTATAAGTCGGTTATCCTGTTCTTGATATTCACTACATCCTGCATGAGATTCTCGTCGGACTCGACATTGCTGCATGCGTTCATTACGGTAGTGTGTTTTCTGCCGCCGAAACTGTTGCCGATCTTCTCGTACTGCATCTCGAGAAGGTCTCTGCAGATATACATAGCAACGCTCCTGGCATTTACGACCTCTGCATTTCGAAGCTTAGAGATCATCTTGTCAGGCGTGATGTCATAGTATTTCGATACTGCATCGATAACGATATCTGTTGTAAGCATCTTCTTCTTATTAGGAGAGATTATGGATGCCAGACGAGACTGAACGGACTCCAGAGTAAGGTTGCCGTTCTCGAGAGCGTAGTAAGCGGATACGATGTTATAGGCACCGTTGAGCTCTCGAACGTTCTTTGTGACATTCTCGCAGATATAGTTGACGATCTCGTCTGAGATATCGATATTATCGTGTTCGAGCTTATTTAATATGATGGCCTTACGTGTCTCAAAATCCGGAGGCTGGATATCCATCGTCATTCCGTTCTGAAATCTCGATGTAAGCCTGGAATCAAGCTCCGTAAGGTTTTTGGGAGCTTTATCACTCGTTATGACGATCTGCTTTCCCGCAGTGATCAGAGCCTCAAAAGTATTGAAGAACTCGAGCTGAGTACCTTCCTTACCGATAAGGAACTGGATATCGTCGATAAGAAGGACATCTACGTTTCTGTATTTATTTCTGAAAGAATCGAACTTTTTGTTGTTCATGCATGCGACATAAGCATTCGTGAACTCTTCGCAAGTAGTATAAAGGACGTTCTTTCCGGTGTGGTTCTGAATGATGCTGTAGCCGATAGCCTTCATGAGGTGAGTCTTACCGAGACCCGAATTACCCCAAAGATAAAGGGGATTTCTCTGACGGCTGCCGGGATTATTGGCAACGGATACCGCGGATGCATGTGCAAAACGGTTACAGTCACCAACTATGAAGTTCTCGAAAGTATACTCTGAAGTAAGAGCCGTATTATTACCGGTATTTTCTTCGAAAGTCCTTCTGGCAGCGGCTCTTTCACCGACAGCAGAAGCTATGGCGGCATTCTCGTCGCCTTCGATTATATATTTTACGGAGATCCTGTCGTCAGACACCATGTTGACGGCATTTTCGATGTAGCTTCCGAGATCCTTACCCTTAACGAGAGACATAGAATAGTCGTCTCTGCATGAGAGGATAAGTATGTTATTATTGTCGTCGTAATTGACTTGCTTCATCTTGCTCAGGATTCTGTCATAGAAAAGCTTATCTATTCTGGAATCGAGAGAAAGAATCTTTAAAGCGTCTGACCACAGATCACCGGCCACGTTTACAGACCTCCGTCCTGAATTAAGCGAAAATTACATACATAATATCACAGTTTTGCATTATAATAACGATATATTTTTGAATCTTACGGGGACAAACTCTACAAAATGCGTGATTCTATACATAAGCAGAAATTAAAGAAAAAGAGGAGGAGGATCAATAATGTCCTCCTTATAGTTTCTATTGTCCTCTGCATTGCGGGTATCGCTCTCCTGCTTGTGGATCCGATCAAGAACAAGATGAGGAAAAAAGCCGTAAATGAAGGTCTTTCGGCTATTGAGTCCCAGATAAACTCCACGGATCCGAACGTCGAGATGACTTTCGTAGTCCCCGTTAACGGCAACGAAATAGAGGGCGAAGGCTACGATTATTTCGGAGACGATATAGAAGGTACGGTAAATATCGAGGACGAGCTTTCCGCTTCGGACGGATATGCGACTTTGAACGGTATCGGCATTATAGATATCGAGTCCATAGAGTGCAGGATCCCCGTCTGGGACGAGGCTACGGTCCTTTCATTAAGATACGGAGCAGGTCATTATCCTGATTCCGTTATGCCCGGAGAGAACGGCAACTGCTCTATCCTCGCACATCATATGCGTGAGACGGGCAGCATGTTCAACAGGCTTGATGAAGTTCAATACGGTGATCTGGTAAGACTTGAGATGGTTGACGGTAATGTCTATACATATGAAGTCGATACGATCGAGATCATCTCCGCTGAGGAGCTCGATGCCAGGATCGCGGGAAGTTACTATAGTGACGCAAGAATCACTCTCGTAACATGTACATATACTGCTAACGGAAAGATGAGACTCATCGTCTCAGGTTCTCTGGTAGATGATCAGGGATAATATTGCTTCCGCGGCAGCGGTCATCACAAGAAAGACATTAAGACTTATGGGGAAGGGCGCAACGACGCTCCCCGGTAAGATCGCGCTGAAGATATCTCCTTCTATTATCGCTTCTAAGGCAAAGGGAAAGAATATCATTACCATCACGGGTACGAACGGTAAGACTACGACGTCTCACATGATCTCGGATATGCTCGTGAACGAAGGATACAGCGTAATAAACAACATCTCGGGAGCCAATCTGGCTTCGGGTATCGCTACTACACTTATCTGCGGAAAGGATGAGATAAACCGTCCCGAAGGTGAGAGCAAGGGTATCGTATATGTTCTTGAGACGGACGAGGCGGCTTTCGCTAAGACGGCCAAGGACATATCTCCGAAGGTATCGGTAGTTACCAACCTTTTCAGAGATCAGCTCGACAGATACGGTGAGCTCACTCATACCAGAGACTGTATCGCTGACGGACTTGATAAGACTGATGCGATCCTCGTAATAAACAGTGACGATTCACTCGTGGCATCCCTCGGTAAGGGCAGGGAAAAGAGGAGCGTATTCTTCGGTATGGATAAGGATTCCATGCTCATGAACAATACGAAATATCCGCCCAAGAAGAGCATACTTCCGGCATCTCCCGATGCAGTATACTGTCCCGAATGTCATGTCAGATATGACTACAAAGCCAGAAGTTTCGGGCATCTCGGTGACTTTGTATGCCCTTCGTGCGGCGCGGTATCTCCGAAATGCAGGTTTTCTGTGGTCTATGACCTCAAGGACAACCCTTCTAAGGAGGATTATCCTTTCTCTCTTAAGGATTCGCTGACGGGAACAACTGAGGACATGAAGCTCAAGATCCCCGGAAGCCATAACCTCTACAATACATGTGCCGCAGTATCCGCAGTGACGGTACTGACCGAGAGAATCGAGGGAAAAAGCGAAGGTTCGGCAGAGCTCTTTAAGGCTGCGGTAAAGGCTGAAGAGAACGTAAAGGCCGCTTTCGGACGTATGGAAAAGATAAAGGTTGGAGATAAGAATCTCTGTATCCTTCTCGTTAAGAACCCCGTAGGACTCGACAGATCGCTGTCTTTCGTATGCGAGAGCGAGGATAAGGCGGCCTTGATGCTGCTTCTTAACAGCAATATCGCCGATGGTAAGGATGTCTCCTGGATCTGGGATGTCGACTTTGAGAGCAAGGCCGAAGACCTTCCCGAAGATATATATGTGTCGGGTCAAAGATACGGAGATATGCTGCTTCGCGTGGAATATGCGGGCAGAAAGGTCAAGGACAGCGGTGACATGAGCCGCGTCATGGAGATGCTCAGGAAAGCATTGGACGAGTGCCCTGCCGGTAAGTGTGTCTATGTGCTTCCCAACTACACATCGATGCTTGACCTGCGCGGAAGACTCGTAAGAGAACTCGGAATAAAGGACTTCTGGAAATAATATGACAAAGCTCGTAATCGGACATTTCTATCCTGATCTTTTGAACCTCTACGGCGACAGGGGTAACGTCCTCGCGCTCTACAGAAGAGCCGCAAACAGGGGATTTGACGTCGAAGTGGAGCAGATATCGGTAGGCGATAAGGTCGATCCGTCAAAGCTCGACATCTGCTTTCTCGGGGGCGGACAGGACAGCGAGCAGAACATAATGAAGGACGATCTTGTAAAGAACAAGGGGTCCCTTATAAAGGACATGATCGAAGACGGCAAGGTATTCCTTACGATCTGCGGCGGCTACCAGATGCTCGGAAAGTACTACAAGGAGCACGACGGCAATATGCTCGAGTGCCTTGGTGCCATCGATTACTATACAGAGGGCGAGAAGGAGAGATTCATAAACGATACGGTCTATGAACTCGAGCTCCCGTCAGGCGAAAAGGTAAAGATAGCAGGCTTTGAGAACCATAGCGGAAGGACTTATCTCGGTGAAGGCATAAAGCCATTCATGAAGGTCATCACGGGTCACGGAAATAACGGTAAGGACGGCATGGAAGGAGTTCATTACAAGAACACTTTCGGAACTTATTCTCACGGCAGCCTTCTTCCCAAGAACCCCGAGATCACGGATCTTCTTATAGAAACCGCGCTCAAAAAGCGCCTCGGTGAGGACTATCAGCTGCCCGTTTTGGACGATACCATGGAGAAGAAAGCCAGGGAATTGGCGCTTTCTTATATTGAAAACGGCAAAGAACAGATGATCTGATTCATTATCCTTTCACACATTCGCCAATTGAAATCACGCTATATATTTATTATAATACCTTCGGTCAATTTCAGGAGGTGGCGCATGGTCAAGGCAATTGTAGGTGCAAACTGGGGCGATGAAGGAAAAGGTAAGATCACCGATCTTCTCGCTAACGAATCAGATATCGTTATCCGCTTTCAAGGCGGTGCTAACGCAGGACACACGATCATCAACGAGCATGGAAGATTTGCTCTTCACCTCATGCCGTCCGGTGTCTGCCACGAGAATATCGTAAACATCATCGGTAACGGTGTTGCTCTCGATATAAAGAAATTCATTAAGGAATATAACGAGATCAAGGAGAGAGGCTTGAACCCCAAGATCCTCGTATCCGACAGAGCTCAGATCATAATGCCTTATCACGTTCTCTTCGATCAGCTCGAGGAGGAAAGACTCGGAGGAAAGGCTTTCGGATCCACAAAGTCCGGTATCGCTCCTTTCTATTCCGATAAGTACGCTAAGATCGGCTTCCAGGTCTGTGAGCTCTTTGAGAAGGAAGCTCTCAAGGAAAAGATCGAAAGAGTACTTGAGATCAAGAATGCTCTTATCGTTCACCTTTACCATAAGGAAGCACTTGATGCAGAAGCTCTCTACAATGAGCTTTGCGAGTATGCCGAGATCATCAAGCCTTTCGTAGCTGATACTCAGACATTCCTCCACGACGCTATCAAGTCCGGCAAGAAGATCCTCCTCGAGGGTCAGCTCGGTTCAATGAAGGATCCCGATCACGGTATCTATCCCATGGTCACATCTTCCTCTACTCTCGCAGGATACGGTGCAGTAGGCGCAGGTATCCCTCCTTACGAGATCAAGGATATAGTTACGGTAGTTAAGGCTTACTCTTCTGCAGTAGGTGCAGGTGCTTTCGTAAGTGAGATCCTCGACGAGGAGAAGGCAAAGGAGCTTCGTGACAGAGGCGGAGACAAGGGTGAGTACGGTGCTACGACAGGCCGTCCGAGAAGAGTCGGCTGGTTCGATGCAGTAGCTACTAGATACGGATGTCAGGTACAGGGTGCTACAGAGGTTGCTCTTACGAATATCGACTGCCTCGGTTACCTCGATGAGATCCCCGTATGTATCGGTTACGAGATCGACGGCGTAGTTACAAAGGATTTCCCTAATCCCACAAAGCTCGACAGATCAAAGCCCGTATGGGTAACGGTTCCCGGATGGAAGTGCGATATCAGAGGTATCACAGATTTCGATAAGCTTCCCAAGGAGGCTCAGGACTATGTACTCTTCATCGAGAAGGAGATCGGCGTACACATCTCTATCGTGTCCACAGGTCCCAAGAGAGAAGAGATCATTCACAGATAATAGCGGGAGAACAATCTTAAGGAGAAAAGGGTAACATGAGAAACGGCATCAGAGCTGTAACTATATTTTTGATTGCGGCTATGGTGGCGGTCTGTGTTGCCGGGTGTTCTCTCTTCGGAGGCAAAGCAAGATCCGAGATAACGGCAGCGGCTGAGATATATGCTCAGGCGATCAAGGACTACGATGTCGATGCACAGACACGACATATGGAGCCCGGTCATAATGCGGTCAGCACACTCGAAGAATCAGATCTACAGCGTGAGATCTTCGAGACTGTGATGTCCGCATCTTCTTTTGAGATCAGAAATGTTCAGGGAAATACGAAGGAAGCCGTCGGAAGTGCGGATATCGTGTTCATAATGCCTGATCTTGAGGCGCTCGCTGCTTCAGAGGAGGCTCAGGGCTACAGCAAGATGGAGCTCCTCGATGCTATCTCTAACTATTCCCAGAAGACGGAATCAACTATCACAGTCAACTTCGTATATGAATTCGGCGAATGGCTCGTATGTGCCGATTCGACTGAGACAACGGCTAACTTTATCGCCGGTGTCGGTAAGAATATGGAAGTAAAGGCTATCTCCGATGCCGAGGCTACGGCGGTTGCAGATTCTTTCATAAACCTTATCGCCGACGGTGATATCGATGCGGCAGCGGAGATCTGCACGGATCCTACGGGTACTTTCCTTGATGAAGATATGAGGAATTCTCTTCCCGAAGGCGCTGCAGATAAGGCAGCTGAACTCTATGCGGAGGTCCTTTCGGATTTCGATTACGAGACTTCGGTATCGGCTCTCGATGAGACGAGCGTTCTCGTTACACTTACGGGTACGGCTCCTGATGTCGCTGATGCCAAGACTGATATGACAAATGACGAAGCGACCATGATCGGCATCTACGCTGCGGCTATCGACTCGGCCGTTAACGGTACCGAATTCGATCCCGCGGTCATCTACGACGCTCTTATCACCAAGCTCGCAACTGCAGGTGTAGGACCTTTCGAGATATCGGTCATCGTTTCGGTAGACGAAGCCGGAAATAAGAGTGCCATGTTCGACAGTACGAGCGAAGGCATCATACTTCTGGATACACCCGAGTCGCTTCTCTACGACGAAGAGATATCAGAGACTTATATCCCTCTTGCGGCGCAGTCCCTGCTCGACGAAGAGATCATCACACAGGATCAGTACAGCGAGATAACGGGAAGATACAGCTTCGAGCTCGACAGTAGTATCACGGTTGAGTACGAAGGCGGAGATAACTGCTACGATTTCGGATATGAAGTAAAGGATGACGGAATCCTCATCAGAGTAACGACATGGGGTTTCTACGATCAGGGAACACAGTTCGATTACGAGGTCTTAAGAGAGCCCGCGGAAGGCGAGTCCGAGACAGTCTCGGGTGAAGCGGGAATTGCCGAGGACGGCGGAGACGATATGTATCTCACGGTAGATCTCACGGAAGATGAGTTCGAAATGGGTGGAACATATACTGTTACGGTATTTGACGAGGATGGTGAATCAGTTCTTGCCACGGTGATCATCAGTATCCCGGTACCTGAAGAAGAAGAGGAAGAGGCGGAAGAAGACGCTGCCGAAGAAAACGAAGAGGGTGAGGCCGAGGCCGGAGAAGAAGGCGAAGGCGAGAGCACCGAGGAGACTTCGGAGACAGAGGAAACAACAGAAGAGACTTAAGACGATATCGATCGTTCATCTGCAGCAAGGAGGCTTATATGAAAAAAGAAATGATCCTTGTACTTGACTTCGGAGGTCAGTACAACCAGCTCATCGCAAGACGAGTAAGAGAATTGAACGTATACTGTGAGGTTCATCCTTACAATATGCCTATCGAGAAGATCAAGGAGATGAACCCCAAGGGAATCATCTTTACAGGCGGTCCCAGCACCGTTACTGACGAGGATGCTCCCAAGTGCGACAAGGAGATCTTCGAGCTCGGTATCCCCGTACTCGGTATCTGCTACGGCGCTCAGCTCATGAACTACCTCCTCGGCGGTAAGGTCGCAAAGGCTCCCGTCAGAGAATACGGTCATACAGAAGTTGACGTAGATAATAATACTACTTTATTTAAGGGCGTATCTGAGAAGACGGTCTGCTGGATGAGCCACACTGTCTATATCGCAGAGCCCGCTCCCGGATTTACCATCACCGGTACTACTCCCGTATGTCCCGTAGCTGCAGCAGAAAATGTAGAGAAGGGACTTTACTGTGTACAGTTCCATCCCGAGGTATCTCATACCGCTGAAGGTAATAAGATGCTCGAGAACTTCCTCAAGATCGCATGTAAGTGCGAATGCGACTGGAAGATGGATTCCTTCGTAGAGACATCCATCAAGGAGATCCGCGAGAAGGTAGGAAGCGGTAAGGTTCTCTGTGCACTCTCCGGCGGTGTTGATTCATCCGTAGCTGCAGTACTCCTTTCCAAGGCGGTAGGTAAGCAGCTCACTTGTGTATTCGTAGACCACGGTCTCCTTCGTAAGAATGAGGGTGATGAGGTAGAGGCTGTATTCGGCCCCAATGGTCACTACGATCTTAACTTCATTAGAGTAAATGCTCAGCAGAGATTCTACGATAAGCTCGCAGGTGTAGAAGAGCCTGAGAGAAAGAGAAAGATCATCGGTGAGGAGTTCATCCGTGTATTTGAGGAAGAGGCTAAGAAGATCGGTGCCGTAGATTTCCTCGTACAGGGTACTATCTATCCTGACGTTATCGAGTCGGGTCTTGGCAAGAGCGCCGTTATCAAGTCTCACCACAACGTAGGCGGACTTCCCGACTGCGTAGACTTCAAGGAGATCATCGAACCCTTGAGACTCCTCTTCAAGGATGAAGTCAGAAAGGCAGGACTCGAGCTCGGAATCCCCGAGAATCTCGTATTCCGTCAGCCTTTCCCCGGTCCCGGACTTGCTATCCGTATCATCGGTGAAGTAACAGCCGAGAAGGTCAAGCTCGTACAGGATGCAGATGCTATCTTCAGAGAAGAGATGGCTAACGCAGGCTTCGACAAGACAGCTAATCAGTACTTCGCAGCTCTCTCCAACATGAGATCCGTAGGCTGCATGGGTGACGAGAGAACATACGATTATGCTTGTGTCTTAAGAGCAGTGACTACAACTGACTTCATGACGGCAGAAGCGGCAGAGCTTCCCTGGTCCCTTATAAACAAGGTTACGAGCAGGATCGTAAATGAAGTAAAGGGAATAAACAGAGTCATGTACGACTGCACGGGTAAGCCCCCGGCAACGATCGAACTCGAATAATTGCAAAACCCTGGAAATGCCCTAAAATAGGGCGTTTCAGTTTTTTAAGCCAACAAATAGCCAACCAAAATCAGCGATATGTATTTTTCAGAAGTCCTCCCGTAGTCATAGGTAGACTAGATTTGCAGCTCAAAAAGTTATCAAGAGAACTTAACCCGGATGATATAATTATCTCGTCTGAGGGAATGATCCCTTAGTCAAGAAAATCATCAGTTTTGAGGAACATATGGGAGCAGGATCAAAGCGAAAATCCAAATATGTTATTACAGCCATTTTTATCGTGGCGCTGTTTGCCGTCCAGTTATTATTCAGCCGCCTCGGTTTTTTGATCTCTCAGCTGTTTGATTATTCATCTTTGGATCCTGACAACCTGTTTGCTCAGGTGGCAGTGCATCACATAATTCAGATGCTCTGTGCTTTGGCATTGATCTTTATCATTTGGAAGGCAAAGAAGACAGAAGGATTTAACCTCCGCCCACGAGTGGATTCCAAAGGTCTGAAAGACACTTTGCTCTTTTGCCTGGCAATAACGGTTTATTACCTCGTTGTCTATATTATCGGCTCTTTTACCAATATCATAAGCACATATGATTATGCGCTGAATGCCGTTAATGTGTCGGGGACGTTGGGTTTCCAACTGCTTTTATCCGGCCCGTCAGAAGAGATCCTTTTCAGGTCGCTTCCCATAGCCGTACTGTTAACTGTGCTTGATCCTGACAGTAAAAGAGACAGGGCCATAGCCGTTATCAGCGCAGCTGCTCTGTTTGGTATTGCACATATTGACGTATTCGCTTTCCGGGTTCCATGGTTCCAGGTCTGTTATGCTTTTGTACTTGGAGTCCTTTACGGATATACCTTTATAAGATCGAAAAGCGTTATCTATCCGATGATAATGCACAGTATGAGCAATGTGATCTCAGTGGGTGGATGCTATCTGTATATGGTACTATTCAAATGAAGTAAAAAATGGCTATTGGGTTTCTTAGCCGGGATAATCAACAGGAAAACCAGCTATGGGGAGGCATGAATAGGTGATTGATCTGGAAGCGCTAGTAAAAGAGTATTATCCGAAAATAAAAGAAGCCGGATTAACAGTTGAAACAGATGAAGCTACTGCAATAGAGTTCATAAAAAGATACCCCCCGGATATGCTTGAAGACGTGGGAGAAGAAGGGATTGTAACCTTTCTATTATTCTCTGTTCAGTTCTCTGATGCAGTTCATACAGATTTTGAGGGTTTAGGTTACGATGATTTCCTTAATATACTTCAAAACCTTTCGCTTGGAGAGTTGTCTTTTAACAATGTAGATATTAATGTTTCAGATAAGACCGTTGAGAAAGGGAGCGGAACATGTGAAGTTTCTTTTCAATGTAACGGTGAGTCATTCAATTATGCAGCCAAGGTAAATAATGATTGGTTTGACACGGAATTTATATCCTGGTGCAGCACTGAGAGAGGTTATTCTCAATGCATTTTGCCATGCCGATTATTTTCTCAGGTCAGATATCAAAATTGAGTCTTTCCCGGATCGTGCCAAAATAGTAAATCCTGGTGGAGTATTCAATGCTACTATAGAAGATGTAATGAATGGTGTTCAAACGTACAGGAATCCTAAACTGGTTCACATATTTGATAAGCTTGGTTTAATTGAGAATTTTGGCACTGGAATTCCAAGAACAATGGATGCATATAAGGCATCTGAACTTAAACCGACATTTGAATCAAGTGATAAGTATTTCTTTGTTTCGCTGCCGAATTTAAATTATAGGCCGGTTGACCAAATAAATGACCAAATAAATGACCAAATAAGTGATTTGGCATTGTTGATATTACGTGTGATCAAGGAGCAGCCGGGCATTAATGTCCCTCAAATTCTTGAAGAAATACGACCGATGATGGACAATGTTAGTCCTGATAGGATTCGCAATGAGCTCAGGAGGAATCTGACAAAATACATTGAACATCGCGGATCTAATAAAACGGGCGGTTATTACATAAAAGATGTGCCCAACTAATCTGGCAATGTAGTCTTCGCCAACATTTCGCCAACAAGAATCCGTTATCAGTCGAATCTGATCATCTTCCATTCATCTTCAAACTGGTTGAAATATGACTCATAATTCTTTTTCTCCCAGTCTGTATTGATTCCGTTGTCGATCAACTTCTGAACCTCATTTATATATCTTGTCATAACTGAGAAAGATAATTAAAACCGATCTTGTACATTTTTCTTCGCCGACAGTGTCCGTAATTCAGCCGCCAACAGGTATACCGCATTGTGTCTTATAGATCGTTCCGTTTTCATCAAAGTACATGTAATAAGCGTCGAACTCAGATGGAACGGACATGTAACCGGTGATCTTCTCGGTCGACAACGTGGCTTTTCCGGAGCCGCTGTCTGAAACATACAGGTGTAATCCATCATATTTCTCCTCTATGTCATAGATGTTTCTACCGATAAATTGCCAATCGTTTATCATCGGGAAACTGTGATGTGATACTCTCCAAAGAAATAATCCCGATCCAAAGATGAGAGCAATGGCTGCGCAGATGTTGAGACGTTTCTTAGCTATCTTTTTCCCCTTCTTGTGCGCTGCAGAAGCGGCTATAAGAAGACCGACAGCGACTAAGAGAGAAGTGCCGATGAGAAGATTTACTATTATATAGATCATTGCTATTTCCATAGTAGCCCCCTTTCTATCCGTCCATTATATTCAATATCTCCGGCCCCTTTTAGGCAAAAATAAGATTTTATACTAATCGCGATAGATCTTAATCGGGATGATATAATTACCTTGTCTGAACTGATTATGAACTGTTGATATGAATGCTTATGCCAGCAATCGCAAAATCGGTCGTAAAATTTTGCGATTGAATTTATGGCTGGATACAATATTGCGGCTGCAATCGTATCAGATAAAAACGATCTTCCGGGTATAGATATTGCTAAGTTCGGCGAGACCATCAGCATATTCCAGAAGAGAAAAACGCTGGAGCATCAGTCCATTATCCGAAGCTTCTATGAAGCAGTGGAAATATATAAAGATTACTATCAGTATGAGAAGGTTGAAGGATTTGAGCGCAAGTTTATTGAGACCATTCCTGAGGAAGCGTTCCGCGAAGCCTTGGCAAACGCTATTATTCACCGTGTATGGGACATTAATTCTCATGTAAGAGTTTCGATGTTCGATGATCGTGTAGAGATAGTTTCTGTTGGAGGACTTCCAAATTCTGTTACTGTTGAAAACTATTTGAGTGGTGATCTATCAATATTAAGAAATCCTATACTTGCAAACATATTTCACAGGCTCAATTTGATTGAGAAATTCGGTACCGGAATTCGCAGAATAAAAGAATCTTATGCAAGCAGTCAAATTAAACCGGCTTTCGCGGTTACAGAGAATCTTATTAAAGTTACCTTGCCTTTGCTGCACGAAAACATGGATTTGACTCAAGATGAACTCGCGGTTTACAGAGTTCTTAGTAAGAACATCAACAAACCTATCAGCGAAATAATGGCATCTCCCGGCATTGAGTTTGGAAAGAGCAAAGTAACAGAGATATTGAAGCGATTGGCAAGTAAAAAACTTGTTGATATTGAAGGAACAGGAAGAGGCACAAAGTACAGAATTAAATCTTGAGTACATACGTGAGTTCATTGAGTACAAAAAGATTGTTCAAAAAGCCGTAAAACATAGCATTTGCAACTGGTTTACAGAGTATGGCGCTCGAACTCGAATAGTCTCAAAACGCTGGAAACGCCCGTGAATAGGGCGTTTCAGTTATTTAAGCCACCCCAAAGCCACTAAAATCTGAACTCATATATTTTAGAGACAGTAGTAGAACTAAATTCAAATGATGGATCTATAGCATAAAAAGTTACTTAACCCGGATGGTATAATTATCTTGTCTGAGGGAGTGATCCCTTAGTCGAGAAAATAGACAGGAAATCAGGCTATGAAAACAAGTGAAATGAAGTGGACTCGAGAGCCGTCGGTATACCTGATAAATGAGGATCGTATAGAGATAGTTACTGATCCGCATACTGATCTGTGGCAAAGAACCTATTATCATTTTCGCAATGACAACGCTCCTGTTCTTCAATTGGAGACGGAAGAGAGATTTTTTTCTTTTATTGTAAAGACGGATTTCACCGAAAGTCATCACCGTTTTGATCAATGCGGGATCGTTATGTATCTTGATTCGGATAACTGGCTTAAGGCTTCAGTTGAATACGAGAATGACGAGTTCCAGCATTTGGGTTCTGTGGTAACTAATAACGGTTATTCCGATTGGGCTACTACAGCCATCCCGTCTGATGTTAATAGAATGTGGTATAGATTCAGCCGGAGAGAAGAAGACTATTGTATCGAGTGTTCATATGATGGAAAGAGCTTTACTCAGATGAGAATCTGCCATATGTGGAAAGGCTCAGGAAAGATCCGATTCGGAATATATGCCTGCAGTCCGGAAGATTCAAGCTTTAAAGCAGTGTTTACTGACTTTATGATGACAGACTGTTTATGGAAGGCGCATGACGGACAGAAACCGGATGAAATGTAAAATCATCAGTAAGTGAGACCGTTTAATATTTTGTATGCATTAGTTGTAGCTGCATTGTTTTTCCCTACGATATTTATCTTTTATAATTCAAGTGCATGGATATATGTAGTAGCATATGCAGTAATATCACTTGTCGGCAATCTTGTTGGATGGCCGTTTTACAAGAAAAAATAGATTGATAAAGAGACAGTATGTGGAACAAAAAGGTAAGAGGACAAAGAAGAAAACTCAAAGCTCTTCTTAAGGCGATAGAGCATCCAACGGCACCCTTTGAAAGAGAGGGCCAATGCATCGAACTTTCGGTTCCGTCAACGCCATGGATCGAAATGCCCAAGACATATGGCAAAGTCAAAACAGAGTTCTGTCGTAAATGGATAGAAGAAACGGCGATCTTGGCAGACAGCATCCCTGAAGATGCCGGCTTCTGCAAAGTGGTGGGATCAATCGTCTATCCTCAGCTTTGGAATTCAACGATACTGATCTTCAGAGACGAGGAGTACTACAATTCTTTCTGGAAACGAGATGACGCTTATCAGATCTGGACCCCGATCGAAGGAAAGTCTTTTATCAGAGAACGGAACATCAAAACAGATCTTAATGAATTCGGTTTCGATGAAGTACTCAAAGATGAAGATTTCGAGTTTCACTGCAGAATCTGGTTCTACACGAAAGACGATCTGCCATTGAACTGATAAATGATCAGTTATATATCCAAATATTTGTATAAGTTTTCGAGGTGGAGTCTGAGGGAGTGATTCCTTAGTCAAGAAAATTAACAGTTAACACGACCATAAAGATGCCTCAGAGAGATCTGAGGTATTTTTTTCAAATGGCTATTGACTTAGAGTTAACTCCAAGTTGTATGATGTAACCATCAGCTGATGAATACGACATTTGGAGGCGCTCTCATGACCATAAAAGAAGTCTGTGAAAAGTACGATATTACTGCCGATACGCTTCGATACTATGAACGTGTCGGTGTTATCCCTGCAGTCAAGAGAACTGCAGGCGGTATCAGAGATTACCGGGAGACTGATATTGCATGGGTTGAGAATGCCATATGTTTTCGGGATGCGGGTGTCCCTGTTGAAATGCTCATAGAATATGTGAAGCTCTACCAAGAGGGTGATTCTACCATTGATGCCAGGACTAATCTTCTTAAAGAAGTCCGGGAGACGATAATCGGGGAGCGAAAAAAATATGATATCGCACTCGAGAAGCTCGATTACAAGATCGGAAGATATGAGATTGCACAGAAAACGGGTAAGCTCACATGGGAATGAGAAAAATAGCTGCGCTGCTTGCAGGTGTGACCTTGATAGCGTTATCCGGATGTGCTCCTGCTCCGGTTATCACAACTGTTACGACAACCGGACCGTCTATTACCTCATATGAGACAGTTGTTGAAACCGGTTCTTTTGCGACAGGATCAACGAGCATAGAAACAGAGACCACTACAGTCCAGGAGAATGTTAAAACAATGGTATTAAAGATCGACGGCACAGAAGTTCCTGTTATTTGGGAAAATAATGCCTCTGTAGATGACCTTAAAGCATTGGCAGAAAACGGTCTCTCGATAGAGATGTCGATGTACGGCGGTTTTGAACAGGTTGGTCCTATCGGTCAGAGCATAACAAGCAATGACGAGCAGACAACTACATTACCCGGAGACATAGTTCTTTATTCGGGTAATCAGGTCGTTGTCTTTTATGGTTCTAATACGTGGGCATATACAAGGCTCGGAAAAGTCGATTTATCTGAGGAAGAACTTACCGCCCTTTTGTCGAATGGGGACGTAACGATCACACTTACACTGCAGTAGAGGAGAAAAGACATTATGAAAACAGTAGAATTAAATCTTACAAATGAATGGGATAAGACATTTGCCAAGAGCGGGAAGGTGGAACATAGCAAGGTGACATTTGTTAACCATTTCGGGATAACTCTTGCCGCCGATATGTATATTCCAATGAATGCAGAAGGAAGACTTCCTGCTATTGCGGTAAGCGGACCTTTTGGTGCGTGTAAGGAACAATCATCCGGATTGTATGCTCAGGAGATGACGGAGAGAGGATTTCTGACTATCGCATTTGACCCTTCATTTACCGGTGAGTCCGGTGGAGAACCTCGTGCAATTAACTCGCCGGATATTAATGTTGAAGATTTTCAGGCGGCAGTTGATTTCCTTTCCTGCAATGAGAAAGTCGATCCGGACAGGATCGGTATAATCGGTATATGTGGCTGGGGCGGCATGGCACTTCAGACTGCGTGTGTTGATACCAGGATCAAAGCAACGGTAACATCTACAATGTATGACATGTCTCGTGTCGCAGGTAACGGATACTTCGATTCTGCTGATAACAAGGACGAAAGAAAAAAGGCCAGGGTTAATATCAACAGACAGCGGACGGAGGACTATAGAAATGGTGTATATGCTCTCGCAGGCGGTGTAGTCGATCCGCTTCCCGACGATGCTCCGTTTTTCGTAAAGGATTATCATGATTATTATAAAACGCAGCGCGGATATCATCCGAGATCACTTAATTCAAACAACGGGTGGGCTGTTTCTTCCGGAACATCGCTAATGAACACGAGATTGTTTACCTATGCCGGAGAAATCGACAGTGCTGTACTGATGATCCATGGTGAAAAAGCTCATTCATGCTATTTCAGCAAAGATGCATTTGAATTGTTGAAGGGTGATAACAAGGAACTTCTGATCATCCCTGATGCGGTCCATACAGATTTGTACGATAAGAAAGATATTATTCCTTTTGATAAGATGGAATCTTTCTTCAACACCCACCTTAAATGATCTTGTGGTTAACTATTCATTAGATTTGGTTAAACAGGTAAGTAATACACACCCCAATTATTATAGTCCCGTTATCAAAGAGTGACTCATCAAAAACTGCACAAAAATGAAAGTCAAAGATAGTCAAAAATGATTAGCACTCACCTCTTGCGAGTGCTAATTGACGGACTATAATGTAGTCAGAACAAAGGAACGAGGATCAAAGAAGAGATCAGACCTCCACCTCTTGCTCGGATAACAACAATTCAAAGGAGATGATCAGTATGTTGATGTCCGGTTTATTTGGAGAAGATTTGTTTGATGATTTTTGGGGTTTCCCTACAAGAGAGCTTGCCAATATCGACAAGCAGCTTTACGGAAAACATGCGCAGAACCTCATGAAGACCGATGTCCACGAGAACGAAGAAGATTATGAGATGGATATGGATCTTCCGGGATTCAAGAAGGATCAGATCCAGATCAATCTTGAGAATGGTTACCTTACCATCAGTGCCGCTAAGGATCACGACAGTGAGAAAAAGAAGCATGGCAAGGTCATTCGTCAGGAAAGATACGCTGGATCGATGCAGAGAAGCTTCTATGTCGGTGAAGGTGTAAAGACCGAAGACGTTAAGGCAAAGTTCGAAGACGGTGTATTAAAGCTTTGCATCCCGAAGAAGGAACTTAAGGCTCTTCCTTCCAACACAACGATCGCCATTGAAGGCTAAAGAACAGTTACAAGAACAATGAACAAGGCTCGGGGCTTACATCTCCGGGCCCTTTTCATATAATATGGCTTCAGTTTAATATGAGATAGAAGCTTTTACTAAAAACAACAACCCTCAAGAATAATGTCAGATTCCAATATCTGGCATTTGCAGCTCAAAAAGTTATCAAGAGAACTTAACCCGGATGATATAATTACCTTGTCTGAGGGAGTGATCCCTTAGTCATGAAAATTATCAGCATAATTGACTAAGATAAATCGGGATTTATTGAGGTGAGCATGATGTTGGAAATACTGAAAACGAGGTTTTTAGAACACAGGAATCTTCATCCGGGTCTGGAATGGTCCGAGGTGGAGCATAGGCTTCGTGAGGCTCCCGCTGCTATCGCGGTTTTGCAAAAGATGGAGGAAAGCGGCGGTGAGCCGGACACCATGGGTTATGACGTAAAGACGGGAAAACTCATTTTCTGCGACTGCGCAAAGGAATCGCCCGTCGGGCGCAGAAGCCTGTGCTATGACGAAAAGGCATTGCATGGGCGCACTAAAAACCCACCGTCAGGCAGCGCTGAACGGAAAGCGAAAGAGATTGGCGTTTCGATGATGACGGAGGAACTCTATCGTCGACTGCAAAGTCTCGACTCATTTGATCTGAAAACGTCAAGTTGGATAGCTACACCAGATGATATTCGCAGTAAGGGCGGCGCGCTGTTCTGCGAACGCCGCTATGATACCGTGTTCACTTTTCACAACGGCGCGGATTCCTACTATTCTGTGCGCGGATTCAGAGGGTATATTCTTGTCTGAGTACCGGGCTCAATGAAAAAAAATACTGCGATTTCTTGGACTGGAAAAGCGACAAATTCCAGTTTGTTGGGATGGGCATCTATTTGATGGTTCAAAATTGTTTTGGAAGTAATTTTTCCGGGATAGATATTATGGCAATTTTACTGGGTGTTGTTTATTGGGGGTCAAGAAAAATAAAGAAGAACGGGATCTCTCCGATACTTCTGATCATCATTTCTGCTGGCGCCGGAGTTCTTTGCTATGGATTTGGATAAAACTTATAATTTATTGACATAAAGGAGGATACTTATGAATATTGCAGTAACCTATGAAAACGGAAATGTATTCCAGCATTTTGGACACACCGAGAAGTTCAAGATCTATTCGGTAGAAAATGGCAAGATTGTAGGCAGCATGGTTGTCGATACCAACGGAAGTGGTCACGGTGCACTTGCCGGTTTTCTTCAGGAGCATTCAGTTGAAACTCTTATTTGCGGTGGAATCGGCATGGGTGCTCAAATGGCACTGGCTGAAGCCGGAATTAAACTCTATGGCGGTGTTCAGGGCAATGCAGACGATGCTGTTAATGCTCTTTTAGCCGGCAATCTGGCTTATGATCCTGATGCAAGATGCGATCACCACGATCATCAAGAGGATCACGAATGCGGCAACCACGGTTGTGGTGGAACCTGTCATGAGTAAGTTAGGATAATTATTGTGGAGGCAAACAGGTAATGACAATGACGCCAAAGGAATTATTTGATCTGGTATCTACGTTACTTCAGACAGGTCTTGAGATCGTTCTGATATTCGTGGAATTGTTCACGGGATTGTCGATAGTCCTGTTCATCATGGACGGCATTAAGGCCAAAAGTCAGAACCGCAAGCGTAAGGTCGGCATTACTATCATGTTCATTATCGCCATGGTCCTCACTGCTCTGCAATTGATCCTCGGAATCTACGCCGCCACGGTATTCTTCATGTTCTTAACGGGGAAAGCCTGGACCACATGATGAGAATCTGAATAATGAATATCATAGACTGGTGCAGGATATTCCGATGATTTTCCGCCTTACCAAAAAGAACGTGAGGATCGCGGGAATACTTCATGAGATACTGTCATTCGTTTTAGTGTAAAATGTCGATATGAAGCTTCGAAGGAAACTGTTCTCGACTAAGGATCCGTACGATATCAGCAAAGATGAGCTGTTTATGGGCGCATGCCTTGAGAACTGGTCATATCTGGTTGATCACTGCGAAGATTACAGGAAGATAAGCTATGGGCTCGGTATTGAGTCGGCGGATGACATTAAGCGACCGGAAGATCTTCCGGTCATACCTACCATGTTCCTTAAGCAGCACGACATGAGATCGGGGTCATATGTTGTAAGCTCAACATCTTCGGGTACCAGCGGGCATTTCAGCACAATAAGATTCGATATCGGAGGTCTGTGGTCCGACCTTAAGATGGCGCTCAATATGTCGAAATACCATAAGATACTTTCGCTGCGTCCGTGCAGATATATCGTCATGGGATATAAGCTTCATCGCGGCAATAAGACCGCCATCGCGAGGACTGCATTTCTTACTACGCTTCTGGCTCCGGCGGTGAGCCGCAAGTATATCCTGAAGTATAAGGACGGTGAATACAGACCCGATTTTGACGGGATAATGGAAGCGGTTCAAAAGTATGCAAAAGGCAGATTTCCCGTTCGCTTTATGGGATTTCCCGCATACACATTCTTTCTGCTTCAGATGTTCGATGAAAAGGGTATCAACGTGATGCTTCCGAAGCACTCTAAGATATTGCTCGGCGGAGGCTGGAAGCAGTTCTATAAAGAAGCAGTCGATAAGCAGACATTTTATAAGCTTGCAAAGAAAGTCCTGGGCATTGACGAAGAAAACATCTGCGAGTATTACGGCGCGGTCGAACACCAGATACTATATACGCACTGTAAGAATCATAACTTCCATGTCCCCGTATACAGCCGGGTCGTGATCAGGGATCCCGATACGCTTGAGCCGATCGGAAAGGATAAGGTCGGACTCATGAATCTGATAACACCTCTTTTGACGGCTACGCCCGTATTGTCAGTCATGACGGATGACCTCGGTGTGCTTCATGACGGCAGTAAGTGTGGATGCGGTATAGAGGCGCCGTATTTTGAGATAATCGGACGTGTAGCACCTACTGAGATCAAGACGTGCGCGGCGGGTGCTGCAGATATATTGAACGGAGCCGGGAAATGATACTTTACGCAGGAAAGATATACGACAGCTCGGAACAGAACAGGCTTCTTGATGAACTGAAGACAAAGATTCCTCAGGCGCTTGCCATGGATCCGCTGGAACCTGAGACTGTTATCAATGCGATAGAAAGACTTAGGCAGGATACGCTCGCGGGTAAGTTTGATGATCTTCTCGTCAACCTCCCCAAAGATGCGGTTTCAGCTTACAAGACGCAGGCATCCGTATTGCTTTCCGGAGATATGCTCCGCCAAAAGCTCAGGACCGAACTTGGTGTCACGGATCAGTATGAGACGGATGGTGCTCAAGGGTTTTCGCGCATCAGGGTCAGGACAATGCCCCTTGGCGTGCTCCTTCATATCGCGGCGGGAAACACGGATTTTCTTCCTGCTTATTCGCTCGTCGAAGGACTTCTTGCCGGCAATATAAATATACTAAAACTGCCATCTGCCGATGACGGTCTGTCGCTAAAGCTCATAATGCAGCTTATAGAGTACGAACCGAAGCTCAAGGACTATATCTACGTCTTTGATACTCCTTCTACCGATATTTACGGCATGCAGAAGATGGCAGAGCTTGCTAACGGGATCAGTGTCTGGGGAGGTGACGTCGCGCTCGATGCCGTACGAAAGATGGCACCTACCGGAGTTAAACTTATCGAGTGGGGGCAAAAGCTCGGGTTTTGTTATATCTCATCCCTTGACAGGATGCCTGACGCGGATGAAGATCTTAAGGCTCTGGCAGAGCATATCGCAAGCACAAAGCAGCTCCTGTGCAGTTCATGTCAGGTCATATATCTTAACAGCGAGAGTAACGAGGAAAAGGTGGCTTTCGCACACAGGTTTGCGCCGATCCTCGAGGATGCTGTAGATAAGAGTAAGACGGATGATATCGGCGTGCGGGCAAGAGATACGCTCGTAAGCTATACCGCGAGATTAAAGGGTATGGTCGGCGAAGAAGCTGTATCAGACAATGTGATCAGGAAGCGCGGGTGCAGCATAATCATCTCTGATGACGGTAGGCTCGAATTATCGCCTATGATGTGTAATGTCCTTGTGAAGGATCTTCCTGAGGACAAGATAACAGAGGTTCTCATAGAGAGTAAGAACTATCTTCAGACGGCAGGTCTTATCTGTCCTGAGGATGAGCGCGGACATCTTACGGATATCCTGCTAAGAAGCGGTGTCGTACGTGTCACCAAGGCGGGAAACATGAGCGCGTATTTCCCGGGTGAATCACATGACGGAGACTATGCTCTGGGACGTTATGTAAGACGTGTAAATATCGAGATCTGATGAGGTCGGGCGGAGATCTTGTTATGCTATAATCCGAGTATGAATAAGGGGGATACTATGGCAGAACAAGAAAATAACGACAGATTCAATAAACACTTGAGGAAGATGATATTCTTATCGGTCTTCTCATCGTATTTCTTTCACTTATTCGGACCGCTGTTCTGGATCGGATTGGCCCTTATGATCGCAGGGATCTTCTTTAGGCCCTTATTGATCGTCGGCGGAATATTCTGGATCCTTGACCTGATCCTTACTTTGCTCTTTATATTCAGGATGAAGCGCATGCACAGTGATCATCCCGAATTCGACAGGATCCGTCAGTCTTGGGCAAACGGCAACCCCGCGGAAGAGCTTGATAAGATGACGCATGAGTGGGCAGGAAACGGATTCTACACAGCGCGCATAAAACGTTTCAGGGAAGAGGCATCTTCGTGCAAGACCATCGGGGAGGCTTTCGCGACATATAAGATGCACTGTCTTGCCATTGTCACGGGTCAGGAGACATATACCGTAACGCTCGGTCTTGATAAGAAGTATTTCATGGACGACGAAGAGTATAGTGTCATATCGTTCGACCGCATGCGTATCATCGATGACGATATCGAGTGTCATATGTACTTTGATCTGCTCTATGATCCGAATGATCTGAAGCTCACGAAGTCAAGTTTTACTTCCGAGGGGATGGACAACGGTGAGGTAGAGGGCTTCTTTGACTCCGTTGAAAAGTATCTGAAGGCCAATGACCTGCTCGAAATTCCCGTTGCCAAAACAAACATCGGCACGGATGAATAATATGTACTAACCTGACAGATCTTCGCAAACGGGGAAATGTTCCCTTTGCGGATCTCATCCATAATGTACGTGTAAGCAGGAGGACGAAAGCATGGAATGGATCGAAGCATTACAAAAAGCCATCACGTACATGGAAGCGCATCTTCTCGAGGAGATCAACTATGAAGACGTAGCGAAGCAGGTGCACACGTCGAGCTACGAGTTTCACAGGGCTTTCAGTTTCGTGACGGGCTTAACGGCCAACGCGTATATCAGGAACCGCCGCTTATCTCTGGCGGGAAGAGAACTCGTGGAGACCGATGCGAAGATCACGGATCTGGCCCTAAAGTACGGCTACGAGACGCCTGAGAGCTTTACCAAGGCTTTCACGAGGTTTCACGGAGTCGCGCCGAGAACGGCCAGAGAAGAAGCCGGCAAACTGGTGCTCTTTAATCCGCTTACGATCACATTATCCGTGAAAGGTGGTAAGAGTATGGATTATCGTATTGTTCAGACAAAGGAAAAGAAGTTTATCGCACTGGTAAGAGAGTTCAGTAACGCGATCATCAACGACGAAGCAAACCACGACGTGGCGGACTTCTGGGGTGAGGTCAACAGCAATCAGATGCTCTCTCCGATCTGGATGCTCAGGGAAGACGGAAAGCGCGACCTCTATGGTCTTTGCAGTCCCACGACGGAAGGAAAGGATACTTTCGAGTACGGTATCGGCATCATCATCGATGAGGATACTGCCAAGTTCGATCAGGCGGATCTGGAGAAGAAGGGCTTCCGCATCTGGGATGTTGAACCCGGTACATATGTAGTCTTTGACTGCGTAGGTGAAGACGGCGACTGTATCGCTAAGACCTGGGTGAAGTTCTATAAGGAGTTCCTGCCGCAGATGGGCTATGAGGCCTCTGAAGCGACGGACTACGAGCTCTACTTCGACGGTACTCATCCCGATATATTCTGTGAGCTGTGGATCCCGATCAAAAAGAAGTAATAAGCATACGCACCGTGCCCCGGGACATGATCCCGGGGCTTTTTGATGCAGCTTGCGCACCTTATGTTAATATAAGTAAAGATATAGAGGGGGGAGAATACTATGAAGGATCCAAAGACCATCATCCTTGAACCTGATGAGTACAAGGTCGGTTCCGGTCTGAAGCCGTTCGGGGGGCACTTTATCCCGGAAAAGGCTATCGTGATCACTAAAGACGGTGAGAATACTCTTGTTCGCACCGCTTTTAACGTTGATCCCGGATGCCGCATCAGGGTCACCCGGAGCGGAAGCGGCAAAGGTTTTGCCAGGGTAAAGCATCTTACCACTACCCCCAGAAGGAAGTACTATCAGTTCATCATGTGGTTTGCTTTGGCCTTATCGGCGATCGGTTGGATCTTTACTCTTTATGAGATCCTCGTAAACGGTAACTATGCTACAGAGGATTCGAGGACTAATCTTGCGGCGCTTCCGGCTTTTGCAGCTTGTCTGGGACTTAATATTCCGATACTCAGGAACGGTCGCGGATTTACGAAGTGGTTTTCTACCATTTTCGGTTACTTCATATTACTGATGTGCGTGGTGTCTTTGATCAGATATTTCGTAAGACTGGCAGAGGGATACTGATGCAACTTCAGGTTGACGGATTTCCATCCTGAGATGGTGGATATGCAATCCGCGGATCATCTATATTGGGGCCATCAAACCCCTAAGGAGGAATCGAGCATGAATATTTCAGACAGGATCCAGACTTTACGAAAGGCTAAGGGCATGTCACAGGAGCAGCTTGCCGATGCGGTGGGCGTATCCAGACAGGCAGTCTCAAAGTGGGAAAGCGAGCAGGCATCTCCCGATCTTGATAAGGTCGTCATCATGAGCGAGCTTTTTGACGTAACGACCGACTATATACTTAAGGGAATAGAGCCGGTAGAGGTTCAGGACCATAAGACGATGGCAGATGTTATCGACCAGAAGATACTTACCGAGAAGAACAAGGAAAGGACAAAGACGCTCCTTAAATATATCCTTATAGGCTTCGGCACACTGCTGGCAATAGACTTTACGGTATTCGTTATTTATGTGCTGATCAACGGTTTACCGGCCTGATTGACAGAATGCAACCTTCGGTTTACGAAGTTCAAGGTCACGGTGGTGGAGATGCTACCGTGACTTTTTCTATATTTGAGCCATCAAACGAACGGAGGCTTCGATAAATGAATAACAAAGAACGCTCATGGACGGATATCATCATTCTTGTACTCTTACAGGCCGTGTTGTGGATGGAGGCGGGAGGCTTTCTCTCAACAGTTGTATTAAAGGTCGCTAAGTGGGGATCTCTCTTTACGGGTGATGCGGCTATAGCAGAGGACATCGGTACGTATATGTCCTCTATCGGGTTCTGCATCAGTATCGTATTGGCTCTCATTATCTTTAGGAAGAACAGGAAGCTCTTAAAGCCGCTTTGCCCTGCAAAGAAGATAACGATCCTAACGGGATCGGCTATCGGTCTTGCGGCTGGCGCGGCTCTTAACGGAGCTTTAGTTATGGGCGCAATGGCAACGGGCAGCCTTAAGCTGACACTCGGAAGCATAGATGTACCTGTCCTCATCGGCTATATCGTGGCGATCTTATTGCAGGCAGGCGGAGAAGAGCTCATCTGCAGGCTCTTTATCATGGGAAAGCTTAGAAGAAGGTACAAGAGCCCCATAGTTGCCATCGTGGGAAACAGTCTTTTCTTTACGATCTTTCACCTTGGTAATCCCGGCATCAACGCAGCAAGTATCTTAAATCTTGTTGCAGTCAGCATCCTTTTCTCGTTAGTCGTATTCTATTCCGGCAACATCTGGACGGCTATCATGTTCCATTTTGCATGGAACTATACACAGACGGTAATCTTCGGACTTCCCAACAGCGGCATGTCATCACCCTACTCGATCTTTAAGGTAGTGAGTTCGTCCAATGGTCTTTGCTACGATACGGGATTCGGCGTAGAAGGTTCATGGGCCGCATTTATTCTTATTTCGCTTGCAGCCGCAGCACTCATCCTGATCAGCAGAAAAAGAGGCGCCGCCAATGTTATATAATGGTGTAGACAGCGCTGTCAGGTAGGAAAATACGGCATCTCTCACTCTCTGTCGTGTTCTTCTTCGCGGGCTGATGCTAGCATTCGAAGCGAAAGGAGGTCAGATATGGACCAGATCAAGATAGGAGCTTTTCTCAAGGAGCTCAGGAAAGAACATGAGCTTTCACAGGAGCAGCTCGCGCAAAGATTTAACGTCTCATCTAGATCGGTCTCTCGCTGGGAGAACGGCAATACAATGCCCGACATCAGCATAATGATTGAACTGGCAGATTATTACGACATTGATATCCGCGACCTTCTTCGCGGAGAAAGGAAGAGTGAGAAAATGGAAGAAAATCTGAAAGAAACTTTGGTAATGGTAGCCGACTATACGGAGGCCGACAAAGAGAAGTTATTAAATAAGGTATATGGCTGCGGACTGGCCATGTGGATCATTGCGATAGTATTGATGCTACTGTACTTCCTCTCCGCCTGGTTTGATTACATGGGTTGCAATTTGGTCCTTACGCCGGTCCTCCTGATACTGGCAGAGGGAATATTAGCGGTCCATACACTGCACTCGGGTCTTCAGCTCAAGGGCAGGATGAGCAAGAAGAGAAATAAGAAGCTCATAAGGATCACCGTTACGATCTGGGTCGTGCTCACATTCGCTATACTGATCTTCATGGTATTCTTCCTTCCTAACATATTGCTCTATGGACAGCCTACGCCTCCGCCTATGGGTTAATGATACGAATTAATCTTTCCTTAAGGATTTCCGCTTCTTATCCATATATAATATGGTCAGGAATAAGAGATCTTCGGATTAAGGGAAGGAGATGATCACATGAGGATACTCGCAAATATCTTATGGTTTATCTGCGGCGGCTTTATCTGCTGGCTCGAGTATGTGCTCCTTGGATTGCTCTTATGCATCACGATCGTGGGCATTCCGTTCGGAATTCAGTGCTTCAAGTTCGCTGAGCTCTGTGCGATGCCTTTCGGTAAGGAGCTGCGTTATACCATGGGACCCACTTCGGTTCTGGGAAACATCCTGTGGATCGCACTCGTCGGCTGGGAGACGGCTCTTACAGAGCTTGTTATCGGAGCTGTTCTCTGCCTTACGATCGTAGGTATACCGTTCGGCGTTCAGTTCTTTAAGCTCGCCGGATTGACACTGATGCCTTTCGGATCACATGTCAGAGTGGCACACGTATTCTGATAACCTTTTAGATAAGATCGGATCATTCCAGGATCCCCTTCCGAGGTCATTTCGGAGGGGGATCTGTCACGTCTGAAGAAAATTGCCACAAAATTTTTTCTACGACAAAAAACAATGAAACTGACATTTTGTGCCGATATTTATACATTTATAAATCAAATATGAATAAACTATTACCGGATTTAACGTCTGTTTTTTGATGTGGATAATGGGAAACCGTTTTAGTGATAAGCGGTTTTTATATAAAAATTTTGCTTTGATAACGGTGTTGTTTTGATTACTGAAAAACAGCCCTTTGAAACCAGCATTGTTAAAATGGGTTTCCAAAAGCGCGTGAAAACTGACCCTTTTCAGGACGCTTCTCGGAGAATACTGAAAGTCGGAAACCCCTGTGTTTGTTGCGTTTTAACAAGAAGAAATAATCACAACGGTGTTAACTTACTGTGACGTGACAGAATGTCACAACCTGTTTGAGAGTTCCATTATTCCCCGTAGAATCCAAGTACAAACTTTATTCTACTTCAAGACAAAGAAAGAAATCTGACGATGTGCAACTAAACGCATATCATTAGCTCCACTCTTCGTACCCCCGCTCCCCCCTCTCAGCGGGGGTACACTATTGCCTGAAAACTTTAGAAAAGATCGAGCATGCTGTCCAGATATATCTCTTCTCTTACCTTGAGCTGATACTCGGGACGGGTCATATAGTACAGGAGGAATTCAAGTATCACGGCGCTGCCGAGGCTTCGGCCCTCGATCTTGAAGTTATCGATCCCCATCGGAAGATAGATATCCGTGATATCCGATATTCCGATAAAGCCGGGATTCTTCATGGCTTCCGAGAAGCGATATCCCTTAGCTGCATCGGGCGATATACATCTGTGGTCTTCGACATCTTCGCCGAGGCTCTTCCTGCTGACATTTTCGTAGCATTTCTTTCTGGCGCTGCAGTCAAATGAGCAGCATTCATTACAGAGAAATTCCACCTTTTGCTTTTGCGTATCAGTGAGAGATCTCAGTTTATCTATTTCTTTGTTGAGCCTGAAGTCAGGAACTACAAAGCGGAACTCTTCGCGATCGAGCTCATTTTTGAATAGTTCGAAGTCAGTTATGACCTTCGTTGTTGAAGAGACAAGATAGAAAGACGGATAATTCTTCTTTATGTAATCGATGAGAATATCAGAGCAGATGATGATACCGTTTGGGGTACTGCCTTTCGCGAACAGTTCGCATAGTGAATTACATCTTTTATCAGAGAGGTGCTCTTGTGTCAGAAGGGAATTACTGAAAGTAAGTCGTGCGGATATTCCGTATTCTTCCATGAGAGATACTACATCACGGGGAGATGCATCACCGAATCCTACGCGTCCGCCGCCCCACAGCGAGTCCTGCGGAGCACCGTAGATCGAGCCTATCTCGCACCAGTCGTAAAAGTATTCCCTGTGATCGCGATAAAGCGGCAGGAATGCGCGGTAGAGATCGTAGAACTCGAATAATCCCGGGAGATGATAAAACGCTTTCTTAGAGTCAGTCATGATTTTGTTTTTATCTTTCTAAAGTATTGCAAGATGTGATCAGCTGTTTTCTTTTCCGAATAAACAGACTGAACAAGATCGAATAATTCCGGATCATCAAATCTTTTTATGATCATGTAATCCGGTGATATATCATCTGTTTCTCCGATAAGATATGAAACCGATGTATTAAAACACCTGGCTATTGCTTCTATTGTTTGTATAGACGGGGTTCTCTCGCCGTATTCATATCTGCAATACCCGATCTTTGAAAGATTTAGTTGTCGCGCAGCTTCCGCCATAGTGATTCCTTTGGCTTCTCTGGCGGCTTTAAGACGGTTGATATCTAAATTGGTTCTCATATATACCTCGCAATACTTGACGGTAACCATTGGATAATCTACAATCGAGTATCCAATGGTTACTTTATCACATACATTTATTACGAGTAAAGTTCTTTCTAGAGATTACAGTGGGGAGAGGAGATAAGTAATGACAAGATATAGAGTAGTTCTTTCACGAAGAGTGGCGAAAAACTTGATCGAGCATGTAAGATTTATTTCTAAGGTGAATACTAAAGCTTCCGAAAGATTTGTCCGGGAGTATGAAAAGGTTATTTCCCGCTTGGGTGATGATCCATATCAGTTTCAAGTAGATACGTCATTTCATAATGTTGATGGTTATAGAAGAGCTGTGTTTGCCAAATGGTATAAGTGTCTTTTCATAGTAGATGGCTCAGTTATATATGTAGATTCGGTGGTCGATTGCAGACGTGATGATCATATATGATTATTTACAAAAGTATATACATTGCATATAATTTGGTTAAGAGGTGATACTTATGGCAAAGAGTGTAAATATGTGTGTGAGAGTTGATCCAGATCTTAAGGCTCAAGCTGAAGAGATCTTAGATCAGTTGGGGATGAACATGAATGGAACTATTAATATGTTCCTGAATCAAATAGTACGTGAAAAAAGAGTTCCTCTTAGTCTGTCACTGAATAACGAGCAAGATATTCTTTCGGATATCATGATCTCTAAGCAGGAAAGAGAAAATGGTATTGAGGGTATAGATGCTCAAAGATTGCTGGTAGAAATGAAGAAGATCATTTCAGAAGCTGAAGCAAAATGACAAAAGCTCCGCAAACGCGGAGCTTTCATCTTATCTTGGAGTACGGAAATCGTCAGATTGCTGAATCGAGGAAGGACATAACGCCGTCCATATAAGCCTCGGGATCATCGATGATGCCTTCGATATGAGCGCTGTCCATGTGCATGATCTGCTTGTTGTCAGAGCCTACATTCTCATATACTTCTTCAACCTGATGAGGAAGGCATACTTCGTCACGGTCACTTACGATAACAAGAGTAGGGAGCATGTCATCGGCTACTACTTCGATAGTGTCACCGTCATCGTAATCGATACCGTCTACGAGACCCATGTAGATCTTGCTCGTGCCTGTAAGGAAGTTAGCCGTGAAGGACTCCGTATCGCCGTCACCGAACATCTCCTTGAGGATCAGTTCCATACCGGGTACGGGGGAATCGCAGATAACTGCATCAGCTGCCTCGGGTGTGCCGGGAGTTACAGTGGATGCGTAGATAGCCGTTGTCTGAGCACCCATGGACTGACCGTGTACGATAACTGTTGCTTCACCGAGTGTCTCTCTTGCGTATTCGACCATTGCCTTTACGTCGAGGCTCTCGTTGATACCGAATGTTACCTTATCGTCTGCATTGTCTCCGCAGCCTCTCTGATCGATGGCGATTACATCGTAGCCGTTCTGAAGGTATCCTTCTGCAAGAGGATATGTGCATACTCTGTCTCCGCCTGCACCGTGTACGAGGATGGCTACCTTGTCGCTGCCGTTATCGAAGTATGTAGCGGGAACGACGTTGCCGTCTTCTGCCGTTGCGCTGATCTCTGTGCCCTGATATGTTGCGTTAAATGCATCGATATCGTATCCCCATACCTCGAGCTGCTTAAGGCTGTTATCTTTTGTATCTTTTCCTTCGTTCTGGTGGAGGATCTTATCTGCTACATATCCGCCGAATGCGAATGAACCGCCTGCAACAAGAAGTGCGATTACGCTCATTGTGATTGCCGTTACCTTGATTACCTTGTTCTTTTTCATTTTCGTGATCTCCTTATTCGTTTGTTTGATGATGCCACTTTACCAGACCGCGAAAGGCCGTGTTGGCAAATCTGCGCAAGTTGCATTTTGGCATGCACAAGTTGCACTTTACGTGCGCAAGATGCACTTAATGCTACAATTAATGGCATATAAGGACAGATATACGAAAGGGATAAGTGATGATTAGATTGATACTTACGGACCTCGACCATACGCTCTTACGATCCGACGGAACGATATCCGAACACACATTGGATGTTATAGGCAGATGCCGCGATAAGGGCATAGCTTTCGCGATCGCGACGGCCAGATATTGGATAGGCGCGGAAAAGTATATAGATATATTAAGGCCCGACTACGAGATCACGACTGACGGGACTCTCATTCACTCGAAAGAAGGCTGTATCTACAGCTCGGAATTCTCTGTCGAAGATACAAACAGGATCATTGCCGAGCTCCTTGGCGCACTCCCGACGGCAGAGATCACGATGGCCTCGGGTAAGGATGTCTACTGGAACAGCAAGCATATCGATAAGTCCGAAAAGCTCCACAAAGCGATCTACTGTGAATATGACAGGCCTTTGGATATCAGGGGAAATAAGATAGTCGCGGAGCTTCCCGATGAGAAGATCGCAAGATCGATAGCGGAGAAGGTCGGCTGTAAGCTGCAGTGTTACAGAGGAGAGAACTGGTATGCCTTCCTGCCTTCGGGTTCAGGAAAGACCGTCGCGGTAGAGGCCCTGGCGGGTTCCCTCGGGATCGATCTTTGTGATATCGCGGCATTCGGCGACGACCTTAATGATATCGACATGATGAATATGTGCGGCACGGGCGTAGCGGTAGCAAATGCAGTAAAGGAAGTCCTTGATATAGCCG
Source organism: Ruminococcaceae bacterium KH2T8 (assembly GCA_900111435.1). Lineage (NCBI taxonomy): Bacteria > Bacillati > Bacillota > Clostridia > Eubacteriales > Oscillospiraceae > Ruminococcaceae bacterium KH2T8. Next base: position 57,576 of record FOIY01000004.1, on the reverse strand, counting down.
ATGACGTAACTTTAACTAATGACGAGGACGGAGTCGCCCGCTGGCTCGAGTCGCACGTCCTTCGTTCTTAATCAATTCTTTAATATCTGTTGGCGTTTCCTAAAACTGCTGTTGCTAATATGAGAGTGTGGAACGGAAACAGGGATATAGAAAATGACAACAAGGAAGATTGGATAGATGTGAAATTGGGTAAAGTCCCGGGGCGCAGAAGCGTCTCGGGGCTTTGCTTTTGCGATAAATGTTATAATCTCATGTATGGAACACACAGTATTTACAACTGAAAGGCTGATACTCAGAGGATGGGAACTTTCCGATGCACAGGATATGTTCAAGTATGCATCTGATCCCGATGTCGGTCCTGCCGCAGGATGGCCGCCGCATAAGGATATAGAAGAGAGCCGGTTCATAATAAGTAATGTATTAAACGGCAAGGAGGCGTATGCTATCTGCCTTAAGGACGACAACAGGCCGATAGGAACGATAGAGCTCAAGACTCCCGATAAGTCAGCCTGTGCCGAAGGCGACGATGAGTGCGAGCTGGGATTCTGGCTCGGAAAGCCTTTCTGGGGACAGGGGATGATGCCTGAGGCGGCACGTGAGTTGATACGTCATGCTTTCGAGGACCTCGGCATGAGCAAGGTCTGGTGCGCCCATTTCGAGGATAATGCGAAGTCACAAAGGACTCAGGAGAAGATGGGATTTAAGCCTTACTGCGTGCGAAAAGACGTTGATATCCCGCTCCTTGGCAGGAAGACCAATGACCATGTTAACCTCATGACACGTGAGGACTGGGAGAAGATACGCGGATAAGTGCCCGCAAAGCCCTGCAAATAAACAATTCTCAACATTATCTTAATCGTATCTTTAATATATGATTGCCTGATATTAATCTTCCGTCTGTAAGATGTGAGTATAGAAAGACTTACGGAGGGATCAGATATGTTCGATTTATTAAGAAAGCACTCACTCACGGGACTTCGGATCTTAAAGTATATCGTTTTCTCCGTGGCAACGATGGCAGGAAGCATCCTGGCGAGCATCTCGGTGATAAAGATCAGCGCGATGCTGTTCAGGCTTTCCGATATCGATCTTATCGGTCTCGGAAGCAAGATCGGTCTTTTTACCTGGATCGTATTTTCGGGCGTTCTTCTCATCAATTCTATAAGCATGAAGAAGTTTCAGATCGGCTGATAGTTACAAAATATATACATTTGAAGCACCTGGCCTTATTTAGGTCAGGTGTTTTTGATGTTATAATATTTTTGCTACGGGAGGCCTGATAAGTGGACCAAAAGGCTATTCAAAAACTTACATATACGATCAATACCGTTATACTGATCCTTGTCTTCGGACTTACCGGATTCTTTACTTTCTGCGAGGCCGAATTCCTTGTTCTGTTCAGTATTCCCACTACTATGGTCTATCTTGTCGGTTATTACCTGATCCGCAAAGAGCGCCTGGATATCTATGTCAGACTCGTTTATTTCTGGCTGACTCTCTATATGACCGTCACGACGATCTGCCTCGGATATAAGTTCGGTTTTCACCTCTACAGCCTTTCGATGATCCCGATCATCTTTTATACGGAATATATGGCCGAGAAGCTCGGAAAGTCCCATATCAATACCGTAGCGATAAGCGGCATCATCGTCACATGCTATCTGATATCCACGGGTTATGCCGCCTATGCCGGTCCGATCTATGAAGTGGATAACAGCATCGCGGGCGTGTTCTGGCTCTTTAATTCCGCTATCGTATTATTTTTCCTGATTGTCTACTCGGGCATAATGCTCAAGATGGTAGGCTCGTACGAAAGCAAGCTCAAGGATATCGCTCATACGGACAGGCTCACGGGTCTTTATAACCGTCACTACATGATGACTAAGCTCGAAGAGGCAGTCTCTTCCGACGGTGACAGCTTCCTTTCGATGTCTGATATCGATAACTTCAAGCAGATAAACGATAAATATGGTCATAACGCAGGTGACTACATCCTCGAGAACCTCTCGAAGATAATGAAGGAGGTCTGTTCAGACGGCGAGATCTCGAGATGGGGCGGTGAGGAGTTCCTCATCATGTTCAGCGGTACTGCGGAAGATAAGGGCATCAAGCTGATCGAAAGCCTTCGAAAGAGGATCGAATCGGAAGAATTTATCTTCGATGGCCGGAAGATCGACGTTACGATCACATCGGGTATCGCAACATTTACCAAGGGACAGTCGGTCGACGAATGGATAAAGGTCGCTGACGACAGGCTCTACTTCGGTAAGAATAACGGTAAGAACAGAGTAGTCCTTAATGAGCCAGGATAAAGGTCTTAAGTCCTGTTCCTGTGTCTTTCCTTCTTAACTTCATACATCTTTGCGTCAGCCTGCTGGATCAGGTCAAAGAGCGTATCGGTGATCTGAGGCGTGGCCGTGATATGTCCGTAGCTTGCGGAGAGCTTATAAGGCTTATTGGACTTCTCGTTGATCTTATCGATCTTTTCCTGAAGTGCCTGCTCAAACTTTTCGGCAAAGTCTGCTCCGCGTCCGATGGCAACGAATTCATCTCCGCCGAACCTGCCGCATATATCGCCCGAATTACAGGAGGACGAGATGGAATCTGCAAGTGCCTTGATCGCGATATCGCCTTCCTTATGACCGTATGTGTCGTTGATCATCTTAAGGTTATCCATGTCGATAAATGAGATGGACAGAGGGCTCGCCGAAGCTCTGCATTCCTTGAAGATATATCCCGCGTTGGTATTAAAGCCGTTCCTGTTATAGATCTTACAGAGCGGATCCAATACATTTAGCTTCGAGATATTGTCGATCGCATTTCCGATGCTCATGGTCATCGTGTGACAAAGAAGGCTGTAGATCGGGAAATCGTTATTCGTGAGGATATAGTATCCGAGGCACCTCTGGTTAAAGTGCAGGGGCAGGAAGTAACTGATGTTGCCGCCCGTAGTCATAGGCTCGGGATAGAGCTGGCTGCTCGGGAACTTCTTGACCGAACGCCTTACTCCGTCTTTCCATATGAAAGGAGCCGTGATATAGGGCGGGTAAGTATCGTTCGTATCAGCGACGGATGCGACGTTATATGTATCTTCCCAGTCGCTAACGAGACAGAGCGCAAAGTCGTTACAGTCTATTGTCTTAAGGACCTGTTCGATCGAATCGATGCACTCATCGATATTCTGTGCTCCGGCAAGTCCCGCGATCAGCCTGTTGAGCATATGGACATTGGTATATGTCCTCTCGATCCTCTTATATGTGCTGCGCTTAAAGTCCTTTATGTTCTCGGAATAGTCATCGGGGCAGCCGCAGCTCTCGGAGAATACGGGCTCGGCTTCGAGGAGAGTGCTCTTTGGGACATCCTCATTATCCATGAGTCCCATAAGGATATTGCAGGCCATGTTGCCCGAATAATAAAGCGGTCTCTTAACAGTCGTTAAAGCAGGATAAGAGTTCCTGGCATTAAATGTATTGTCGAATCCCGTTACGATGACATCTTCGGGGATCTTATATCCCATATGCTGGAGCCTGATCATGGCGGTGATCGCCATACTGTCATTGGCGCATACGAAAGCATCCGGCAGCTCCAGGCCCGATTTCTCGAATGCCTCGATAGCCTTTATTCCGTCGTAGCTCCTGAAAAGTCCGTGGAAGAGCCTGTTCGCTTCGTCGAACTCGATGCCGCTTTCCGAGAGCGCATCCCTGAATGCGCGATATCTGTCGCGTGCCTCGGGGTTCGCGGTAGGTCCCGCTATATAGTTGAATACTCTTGCTCCGTGCTCGTCGATCAGGTGCTTTACGAGCTTTTTCATGACGGCATAGTTGTCGATACTTACGTCGCAGAATTCCGGATGATCCTTGCATTCGAAGATGACTGAAGGGATGCCTGCGGCCTTTACCTTGTCTATGATCGCATTTCGTATATCGGGATCGGCGAAAGTATTCGACAGGAGCAGTGCGCCGTCGAACTTTGAGAAATCCGGGAGGTTATATATGCTGTATTCTCCGATGTCGAAGTTCCTGCTGTCGACTATACCGCCGAAAGCAGCGAAGTAGGAGACGTTAATGTAGTTATCCTTGGCGAATTTATTGATCCCGCGGATAATGTGATAGGGGTATTCCTCGTCCATGCCGGACACGATCGCAGCAACATTTCTTATCCTCATCGAAACTACCTCCACAAACCTCTTCAAGATAATCTTACAATAGAAGACCGATCGCGGGTGAGAACAAATGGTAAACACTTTCGGGCAAAAATGTAGTTTACCTGTCATTGGCGTGTGGTATCATCAATAATCGACCAAAAGAATATCCGGAGTAATAAAGAAGTGGCTGAAAAGAGTATAAAAGACAGATTTGACTTAAGGAGGATCGCGCTCAGCTTTGCGGGCGTAACGGGTATGGGATTCTTTGTCTCCATACTGCTCAAATGTAATCTCGGTACCGATCCGTGTACATTCATGAACAAGTCGATATCGACTCATATCGGCATGAGCTTCGGTAACTGGCAGCTTATCATCAACCTCGCGATGTTCCTGATCGTTCTTATCTTCGATCGAAAGCTCATCGGTTTCGGAACACTCTTTAACATGGTTCTCATCGGATACTATGTCGATTTCTTTGATTGGGTATGGAATAAGTCACTGCCGCCTACGGTCTTTACCGATATGGTTCCGAGGTGGGGCATCTTTATAGTGTCGCTCTTCCTCTTCATGATCTGTGCTTCCGTATATATCAACGCGGATTCGGGCGTGTCGCCTTATGACGGTATCCCGATAATACTCACGAATAAGATAACAGGCAGGTTCCCCAAGATCCCGAAGACTCCGATCAGGATATGCTGGGACGGCCTTGCGATCGTAGTCGGCGTACTCTTCGGAGGAATCCCGATCATAGGTATCATCCTCATGGCATTGTTTTTGGGACCCCTCATCACTTTAGTCGGAAAGCTCATAAGACCGCGTCAGGTTTCCGGCAAATGACTCCGAAAAGTTAAATAATTTCAATTAATTTAACAGAACATAACCCTCTTAGATGCTATCATCTAATTAGTTATATAAAGGGGGTGCTTGTTTTGGGCTTTTCAAAAGATTTTATCTGGGGTGCCGCAACGGCCGCTTATCAGATCGAAGGCGCATATAATGAAGACGGCAAAGGACTTAATGTCTGGGACGCTTATGCCAGTGACGGCAACCATATAAAGTATAAGGAAAACGGTAATGTCGCATGCGATCATTATCATCGCTGGAAAGAAGATATCGCTCTCATGAAGGAGATCGGTATCAGGGCATATCGCTTCTCCGTCAGCTGGACAAGGATCCTTCCCGACGGTATCGGCAAGGTCAACGAGAAGGGCATCAAGTTCTATTCCGACCTTGTAGACGAACTTATCAAGAACGACATCATCCCCATGATCACGCTCTATCACTGGGACTACCCCCTCGCTCTTCACGACAGGGGCGGATGGCTCAATCCCGACAGTTCCGAGTGGTTCCTCGAATATACGAAAGTAGTAGTCGATGCTCTTTCCGACAGAGTCTCCTACTGGATGACCATTAATGAGCCTCAGTGCGAGATCGGCTGCGGACACCTGGACGGCGTGCATGCTCCTTTCGAGAAGCATAATGCGCGTGACCTCCTTATCATGGGAAGAAACGTACTGCTGTCGCACGGCAAGGCTGCAGATTATATCAGAAATAATGCAAAGACCGAAGCTAAGATCGGCTATGCTCCCACGGGTCCCTGCGCACTCCCGAAGGATGATTCACCCGAGGCAATAGAGTTCGCAAGGAAGAAGACCTTTGAGGCAGGTAATGATCATTTCGCATACAGCAATGCTTACTGGTCGGATCCCATCTTCCTCGGAAAGTATCCGGACGATCTTCTCGAGAAGTACGGCGATCTTGTTCCGAAGTTCACGGACGAGGAGTGGAAGCTCGTAACTACACCTCTTGATTTCTACGGCATGAATATCTACTACGCCAACGAGAGCGATAAGAACGGCGAGTATTCGGATGTATATTTCCAGGGCAAGATGAGCACTAATATCGGTTGGCCTTTGACCCCCGACGTTCTCTACTGGTCTTCGAAGTTCATGTATCAGCGCTACGGAAAGCCGATCATCATCACCGAGAACGGTATGGCTTCGCATGACTGGGTATGCGTTGACGGCAAGGTTCATGATTCTTACAGGATCGACTATCTTACGAGATATCTTAGAGGCTACAGGAGAGCAGCCGAGGAGGGCGTTCCGCTCATCGGTTATCTTCAGTGGTCCCTCATGGATAATTATGAGTGGTCTCAGGGCTATACTCAGAGATTCGGAATGATCTATGTCGATTATCCTACACAGAAGAGGACGATCAAGGATTCCGGTTACTGGTATAAGAATATCATCGAGACTAACGGAGAGGCACTTTAATTCTTTATGAAACGAAGCATCAGATTAGCGGCTGCACTCTTAAGTACTGCCGTGTTGTTCACGTCGTGCTCGAAAACAGGTGAGAGCGAGACGTCAGAAGTTCCCGCGGGCGAAAGCTCCGCATCAGTATCAGACGGCACTTCTTCAGGTACCGAAGGCACATCATCTTCATCCTCTGCGGCGGCGCAGGGCGGCACGTTCACGGGCACTATGCCGGGCGGTCACCTGATCCCCGAAGGCATGTCCGAATACGGAAGCGGATACGAAGGTATCGAAGGAACGGGCAACTATAACTACGGTGAGGCCCTTCAGAAATCCATTCTCTTTTACGAGCTTCAAAGGAGCGGAGCGCTCCCGGAGGTCGTAAGGTGTAACTGGAGAGGTGATTCGGCTCTCGAGGACGGCAGCGACGTCGGCATCGATCTGACGGGCGGCTGGTACGATGCAGGTGATCATGTAAAGTTCAATCTCCCCATGGCATATACCGCCTCGATGCTCGGATGGTCTTTGTACGAAGATCCGGGTGCATACGAGGAGAGCGGACAGCTCGATTATATGCTCGAGGACATCAGGTGGGTAACAGACTACCTTATCAGGTGTCATCCGGAAGACGAAGTATTTTACTATCAGGTAGGTGACGGCGGATCCGATCACTCATGGTGGGGTCCCGCGGAAGTAATGCCCATGGCAAGGCCTTCCTACTGTGTAACCGCATCTGCTCCGGGATCCGCAGTGACGGGTGAAGCATCGGCTGCACTCGCTATCGCATCCATCGTATTCTCCGATTCCGATCCCGATTATGCAGCGCTCTGTCTCGAGCATGCAGAGAGCCTCTATGAGTTCTCCGATTCTACGAGGAGTGATGCGGGCTATACGGCTGCCAACGGATTTTACGATTCATGGAGCGGATTCTACGATGAGCTCGCATGGGCAGGCAGCTGGCTATATTTGGCTACAGGTGACGATTCTTATCTTGATAATGCCGAAAGCTGCTTTACGCAGGCAGGACACGATTACGACTGGTCCATGTGCTGGGACGATGTTCATATCGGCGCGGCCGTAATGCTCGCAAAGATCACGGAAGATCAGTCCTATAAGGATGAAGTGCAGCAGCATCTCGATTATTGGAGCTGCGGAACTTCCGACGGATCACAGATCACATATACGCCCGGCGGCCTGGCATGGCTCGATTCCTGGGGTTCGCTCCGCTATGCGACGACGACAGCTTTCGTTGCTTGCGTATACAGCAGATGGGACGGATGCCCTTCGGATAAGGCTGATATATATTGGGATTTCGCGGTGTCTCAGGCCGAATATGCTCTGGGCTCCACAGGCTTTTCATATCAGATAGGATACGGCGAGGATTATCCCGAGCATCCTCATCACAGGACATCCCAGGGTTCTTATTGCGACAACATGAACGATCCTTCTGAAGCAAGACATACGCTCTATGGAGCTTTGGTCGGAGGCCCCGATGCCAATGACGGCTATACGGACACCGTATCCGATTATTGTGCCAACGAGGTCGCTTGTGACTATAACGCAGGATTTACGGGGCTTCTTGCGGCGATGTACAGCGAATATCACGGACAGACCCTCATCAACTTCGGTGCCGTAGAAGAAGTGTCCGCGCAGGAATATCTTGCCGAGTGCGACAGCAATGTCGAGGGCGATGACTTTATCGAGATAAGGGCATTCATCTATAACGAGACGGCATGGCCCGCACGTGCGGCTACGGATCTCGAGTACAGATATTTCGTCGACCTTTCCGAAGTCTATGAGGCAGGCGGAGATGTAGACGGTATCACGATAACGACTAACTACATGCAGTCGGGCAGGGTAGACGGCCTCAAGGTCTGGAACGAGGACCTTCATATCTATTACCTGTCCGTCGTATTTGATGACGGTGCGCTCTTCCCGGGCGGCCAGTCTCAGTACAAGTCCGAGATACAGGTAAGGATGACAAGCCCTGTCGGTGTATGGGATAACGGCAATGATTATTCATACGGCAACGGTGACGGAGCAGTGCTCCTTGAGGGCGGAGAAGTCGTAGCGGGAGTCCTTCCTGATGACGAAGGCTCATCATCGGGTACGAGCACGGGAAGCGGATCTTCTTCCTCTTCGTCGAGTGCGACTCCTACTCCCGCATCGGGCTCTTCCTCCGGTTCGTCTTCTTCGACGGGCGGCGGCTCGGTAACGAGCGGTGATCTCTCGATCAGCATGAGCTACGACGGCGGATCTTCTAATGCCAATGCGATCTCGGGTACTCTCGAGATTACGAATAACGGCAGCGGATCGATAGATCTTTCCGACATGACGATCGAATATTATTTCACGAATGACGGCGGCACCATGACCTTTGACTGCTACCACTCGGCTCTCAATTCCTCGTCCGGCGGCTATACCGCTCTGACCGACAATACTTCTGGTGATATCTCAAGTTATTCCGGTACCGATTGCGACAGTGTCCTGGAGATCTCTTTCTCGCAGGGAACGCTCGGAGGCGGCGATACATTGACCGTGAGTTTCAGCTGTCACAGATCCGACTGGCAGAGCATTGATCTTTCAAATGACTATTCACACGAGTCCGTCGGCAATATCGTCATCCGCTCGGGTGACAGCGTGATCGCGGGCGAGGAACCCTGATCCTACAGGCTGTGCCTTTGCCTTATTCCTTTTAAGTGCTATATTGTTAGCCGGAACTAACTAAGTTAGAAGGAAGGCATATTAATGAATACGGATGTATTGATCGGATTACTGATACCGTTTATAGGTACTACGGCGGGTTCGGCGTGTGTACTCTTTATGAAGAGGGAACTGAACCGCACCGTTCAGCGTGCCCTTACGGGCTTTGCCGCAGGAGTGATGGTCGCGGCGTCGATCTGGAGCCTTCTTATCCCGTCGATGGATCAGTCGGAGCATATGGGAAAGTTTGCTTTCGTGCCGGCTGTCGTAGGATTCTTTCTGGGTATTGCATTCCTTCTCATCCTGGATATGGTCATCCCGCATCTTCATATGAACGCAACGAAAGCAGAAGGTCCGAAGAGCCGCCTGGCAAGGACTACCATGATGGTGCTTGCGGTGACTCTCCATAACATTCCTGAGGGTATGGCGGTAGGCGTTGTCTATGCGGGACTTGTTACGGGTTCGGCTAATATCACGGCAGGCGGAGCGTTGGCACTGTCTCTGGGTATCGCCATCCAGAACTTCCCCGAGGGTGCGATAATCTCGATGCCTCTTCACGCGGAGGGCAAGAGCAAGTTCAGGTCTTTTCTTGACGGTACTTTATCGGGTGCGGTAGAGCCGATTGCGGGCCTTATAACGATACTTGCGGCGGGACTGGTCGTTCCCGTACTTCCGTATCTTCTGAGCTTTGCGGCAGGCGCAATGCTTTATGTAGTCGTTGAGGAGCTGATCCCCGAGATGAGCGAAGGCGAACATTCCAATATCGGAGTCATCATGTTCTCCGTCGGATTTGCTCTCATGATGGCTCTCGATGTAGCTCTCGGATAAAGAAATACCGGACGGGACTAAAGGGTCGCCGTCCGGCTATATAGGTAAGGTGTGCTGATGTGTCTTATCTTATGAAGGCGCCGAGGACGTTACTCAATCCCGCGCCGAATCTTACGGCTGCATATGCAGTCAAGAGGAGCACCGTTATCGCGATAGCAAAGCTCACCCATTCGTGCTTATCCAAAAATGCCAATATCTTTGTTCCTATCCCCTGATCTTCCATGTTCAGGCATCCCTCTTTCGTTTTATGTCTATATCTTAAAGCGGCGAGTTTAATCTTAAGTCAATGCCGGGTTAAGAAAGTTTAGAAAGAAGTTTAAGAAAGGATAAAGCGGGTTAGTCCTTTGTCACCTGATCTGCGACTGCCGAGATGGCGCCGAAGATAATGCCTGCCGAGATGAAGAGCAGGAGTCCGGCGGCAGCCGCGATGATAAGGGGTTCGTTGTTCTCGTTGATGAAGGCGACTGCTACGAGCAGGATCACACCGAGAAGGATGGTTACGATCCCCATGGTGATACCGCGTACGAAGCGGGGCTCGAACTTATCAGCCTTGGATCTTACGGCGTCGTCAACCGGGAGTATGTGTGCTATTGTGTCCGACGCGATAAACTGCACAATGATTTTTGAGACTTCTAAATAATTGTTGTTTAGATGGCGATTAGCGTATTTGTGACGATGCTGATATATTCCTAATTGTTACATGCGATCGGTCCATTCTGATTGCGAAACGATCTAATAAGGAGAAAGATATGAAAAAGAACATTTTGAAGCTCGCAGGTATCATCCTTGCTGTATCTGTTCTGTCCGGTTGTAATATTACCATTGATCCTGCAGCCGACCGTGATGAGAAGGATGAGGAGACTACTAAAGAGACCACATCTGCTGATGAAGAAGAGACAGAAGGATCCGAAGCTTCTGAAGAAACTTCTGGATCTGAGGAAACATCTGTTACGACAACCGCTGCGGAAAGTGATGCTGACAGCAACGATGATCAGGGTGCAGCCGGACTGGCAAGCTATGATTATGAGTGGCAGTATGACGTAATATTAGCTCAGACCGACAGGTTGACTGTCGATACTGAAGGTAATACTATTCTTCGCGGATATACGGTTACTGACCTTGATTACGACGGATATCTCGATTTTATCGCTGTATCATTGAGTGGAACTGCACATTTCTGCACTACAAGTATTTATGAAGTATCTCCTGAAAACGGAGGATCTCTTCAGGAGATCGACATCGACCGTGAGGAGGGAATGGATTCTCCGGATCTTTCGCTCAATTCCGAAGTATCTATCTACTATGATTCCAATACGGGCGTCTACCACTACTTTATCGTATCCTATCAGTCTACAGTAGATACTGTAGAGTCCACGGTATATGAAGAGTTCTATTACGATGTCAACACGGATATGTATACATCTACGCCTTATCTGAGAGTAGAACATGATACAGCTACCGGAGAAGATATTTATTATGAATATGCTTCCGGTGGTATCTGGAACGAGATCAGCTCCGAAGCGGCAGAGACGACGATCACGAGTGTTGATACTCTCGGGGAAGCTTACCATGATTTCATCTGGTTTGATGCGATAACACGCGATAACCTTGAAGGAGCATATCAGCCTGTCGGATGATGACTGCTTGTAAAAGCTGATAATAACTGATCGATAAAGCCCTCTGAAGCTGCTGAGTTTCAGAGGGCTGTTTATATCATGTAATATGCGGATATATTCTGTCAGTCTTTCCTTGTTACCTGATCTGCGACTGCCGAGATGGCACCGAAGATAATGCCTGCGATAGGCCATACGATCCATGTAAGACCCCAGTTGTTCGTAAGGAAGCTCCATGTGAGATAACCTGCAGTAACGAGGAGCCAGTATGCGGGAGCAATGGCATTCATGACCTTGTTCTCTTTCTTAGCCTTTGTATAGTCTGCTTCCTGAAGGATCTTGTCGTAGCTGTCCTTTGTCATTCCGGCCTTGACGATCATATTAACGCCTGCCGAGATGAAGAGCAGGAGTCCGGCGGCAGCCGCGATGATAAGGGGTTCGTTTTCCTCGGCGATAAAGGCTGTTGCCACAAGGAGTATCACGCCCGTAAGGATGGTAACGATGCCCAGCGTGATGTTTCTTATGAAGCGGGGCTCGAACTTATCAGCCTTGGATCTTACGGCGCCTTCTACGCCGTATTCCGTCTCGAAAGATTCTTTCTCGAGCCATTCCCACTTATTGAGAGCCATACCTGCCGGGATAAAGAATACCAGCGATACAGCAACGAGCAGGAGGAGCAGTATGGTTCCTATGCCGCCTGCGACATTTTCGGAGATATTGAATAATCCTGCCTTGCTCGCAGCTTCGAGAAGGAGCAGGGGAACGGCGCAGCTTATGCATAATGAGACTCCGAGCGAGATCTTCTTCGAGTTGTCCTTAACCGTATCAAGGTAAGTATTTGTCTCTTCCAAAGTTACTTTTCTTAATGAAGAATCCGTATCAACCTCCTCTGAAGGGATCACGTTTTCTATATCATCCTTAAGAAGGTAATCGGTACTTACTCCGAATATCTTGCTCATGTCGAGGATCCTCTGAAGATCGGGAACCGACTGAGCGCTCTCCCACTTGCTTACGGACTGTCTTGATACGCCGAGCTTATCGGCGAGCTCTTCCTGTGACCAGCCGTTCTTCTTACGTTCATTTATTATCTTTTCAGCGAGTATCATAATGTTTCTCCTCATACGCATATTTTATCAGACATCCGTGCACTTGCCTTATGCCGATAAGATACCGCGTAGAGCGATTGCACACCATAAAGCGTGCTTGGAAATCTGTCAACTGACAGTTGCAAGTCAATGTTTTCAGGCTTTGTCGGGTTTACCATCGCTCTTGGGGAGCTTTTGGAAATACTGAGTTGAGAAGAATAAAGTGGGGAAGATCGACATCGCATAAGCGAAAGGCTGAGCCTCCTGGATGCCTGCCATGCCCCTGAAATGATGGAAGATCAAAAGGGCGGGTATGAAGATGACGCCGCTTCGAAGAGCGGAGAGGATCGAGGCGGGAAGTTTCTTGCCCGTGCTCTGTAAGAGCAGCTCAGTCGTCATGCAAAAGGGCATAACTACTCCCGCTATGCACTGAAGTCTCAGTGCCCTTGTTCCGAATCCCACTACGTCCATATCTTCCCTGAAGAGATAGATCGTCTGCGGAGCCATGATCAGGACGAATATGCTCGGGATGATTATTATCGCCGTCGCCATTATCGAAGTGAACCTGTAAGCCTTTCTGACACGGCTGAACTTCTTTGCTCCGTAGTTAAAGCTGCAGATGGGCTGAAGCGCCTGACCGACGCCTAGTGCTATGGCAAAGATAAAGAAGAATACTCTCGATACGATGCTCATTGCCGCGACAGCCGCATCTCCGTAGCCGCCCGACAGGGAGTTTAAAAGGATAGTCGCGACGCTGTTAAGACCCTGCCTCAGAAGGCTCGGGAATCCCGTAGCTACGATGTCGTAGAGATGGCCTAACGACAGATCGAGCTTTCTTATGGACAGCTTGCTCTGCGTCTTGCCGCGAAGGAAAGGCATGAGCAGGAACTTGAAGCTCACGAGCTGACCTATCGCGGTCGAAAGTCCCGCGCCCGCGATGCCCATGTGGAATACGAACATAAAGATGTAGTCTCCGATTATATTCAGGATACAGCCGCTGAACATACCGATCATGGCATAGAAGGCCTTGCCCTCATATCTTAAGATGTTATTCAAGGTAAATCCCGCGGTCATTATCGGAGCCGTGATCAGGATGAACGAGATATATGTGATCGCATAGGGAGCGATGGTCTCGGTGCTTCCGAGGAACATTACGAGGGGCTTGATAAAGATGAAACAGAGGATGCTCGCGACGGCACCCAGAGTGAGCGAGAGGAAGAATCCCGTGGAAGCGGTGGTCGACGCACCTGCTATATCCTTGTTGCCGAGGCGCCTTGCGAGGATGCTTCCCGAGCCGTTGCCGAACATGAATCCGACGGCCTGGATTATCGTCATGAAGCCGAATACTATGCCGACCGCGCCGCTCGCGCTGTTGCCGAGCTTACCGACGAAGGCGGTATCGACGAGATTATAGATGTTTGAGACGAGCATGCTGAGGATCGTCGGTATACAGAGCTTTAGGATAAGCTTGTGTACCGGGGTCTCGGTCATCTTCTTATAGTGTTCGATCTGGCTTTCGTTCTTCATGATAATAATATATTACTCGACTTACCCCACAATACAATTGACATTTCCTCGCACAAAAATGAAACAAATTTCATTTTTCTATTGACGAGCGGCAAGAGTGCAGTTAAAATGAAACTACATTCATTTTTATTTCGGAGGGTCAAAGATGCCCAAGGTTACACAGGAATATATAGATAACAAGAAAAGATCGATCGTGGAGGCGGCGATGCGCGTATGTCAGCGAAAGCCTGTCGAGATGGTCACCATGACGGACGTTATCGAAGAGACGGGGCTGTCGCAGGGCGGTATCTACAGATTCTATAAGGACCTCGACGAGATACTTCGCGACATGATACTTGAGATGCGGGTGAGATATAACATCATGGACGATACCGACAGGATCTTTAAGTATTCGACGGATCTTCCTCCTGCCGAGGTCATCAGGCAGATGTGCGATATGCTGGCATCTGCACTCGAGGAGCATCTTATGGATCTACAGAAATTGAATTTCGATCTCACGGTGCTTGCCATAAACGAACCCGAGAGAATAGAGAAGATCCTGGGAACCATCACGACGGAGAGCAACATGAGCCACCTCATGAATGCCACAAGAGAAGGATTTATCAGGGCGCAGAAAGAAGGGAAGATCCATCCGGTAACGGATATCGAAAGCATATTAAATTTCATGTCGGCTTCCTCGAACGGGATCCTCTTCAACTGCATAATATGCAGCTGCTACCCGCAGGGGATGCCGGGGATCAAGTCGGATCCGAAAGAACTATACGGCACATTGGCTGAGGCCATGATCAGATTATTGGGGGTGAACTGAGATGAAAGTTGAATATCCTGAATTTACAGGCAGATACAAGGTAGGCGTTACGGAATTTATCGTCGATACGGGAAGGGAAGAGACATTAAAGCTCCATGAGGGCGGTGTGCGAAAGCTTTCGTGCAGGATGTACTATCCTTCGACAGCCGAGGGCATCGAAGGAAAGGAAAGATCCGAATATATGTCCAGGCAGCTCTGCAAAGCCTATAAGGTCGATTACGATAAGAAGATGGCAGAAGGCGAGAACAGGATCGACTGTTATGTTGATGCAGCCCCCGTTTCCGACGAGAAGTTCCCACTGATCATCTTCAACCACGGCTATGGTTCTTTCAGGGATTCTAATACTTATATGTGCGGTGAGATCTGCTCGCAGGGATATGTTGTCGTCATTATAGGTCACCCTTATGAAACGATGGCACTGAATTACGCCGACGGCACATGTGTTGATATCGATAAGAAAGCTATGGAGACAGCTAAGCCGATAATTCCGGCACTTATCTCCAGCCTCAAGCTCGTATCGGCCAAGGGTACCGACGAGGAGATCAACGATAAGTTCAAGGACTTTGAGCACAAGTACTACTCGGGACTTGCCAAGAGGGTTGACGCATGGTGTATCGATACAGATGATGTCTGCGATTACGTTAAGGCAACCTATAGTGACAGGATCGATCCGGATGCCGGCATTGGACTTACGGGTCACTCGATGGGCGGAGCTGTAGCTCATATGCTCCTTCGTAAGAGCGATAAGTATTCATGCGCGATCAATATCGACGGCGGACTCTTCGGCGAGTACAGGGATCTCCCTCTTAGAAAGCCCTTAATGAACATCAACTGCAATATGAACAAGACTACGACTACCGGTGCATATCTTGATCCCAAGGGTCCCGTATATTCAGCGATCTTTAAGGATATGCGTCATCTGGGATTTACGGATCTCATGTTCTTCTTCCCCGTAAAGTCACAGGTCGGTAAGCTTCCTTCGGATATCATGCACAGGAACCTCTGCGGTCTTCATATCCGATTCTTCGACAAGTACATAAAGGGCAAAGATGTCGAGATAAAGGCTGATGATCCCGACTCTGTAAATATTACGAAAAAAGGTTGATCTATGGTTCATTTCGGATTTTCATATATAGGCGTCATATGGCTCATAATGCTCTTCGTCCCGAACGGATTCTGGGCGAAGAACAAGCCGACCGATTACGATAAGTACGTAGGTAACGAGAATAAGATACTCCTGATGTTCGAGCGCGCGGGCGAAGTACTGTGCTCGATGCTGTGTCTCATCTTCTCCGACTTTAATATCAGGATATCCTCGATCTGGTCCCTCTGGCTCCTCGCGTCCTTTATCCTTATGGTGCTCTATGAGCTATACTGGATAAGGTATTTCGGGAGCGGTAAGACCATGGCGGATATGTATTCGTCATATGCCGGATTCCCCGTGGCGGGAGCGTCGCTGCCGTGTGTCGCTTTCCTTTTCCTCGGCATCTACGGCACTAATATCTTCATGATCATCGCGGCGCTGATCCTCTCAGTCGGTCATATCGGCATACATCTCATGCATCGAAAAGAAGTAGTCCCGGGAAAGCCTGTCGGACGCCTGAAGAAGGTCTTAAGGGTGATCGCGGCGATCCCGGTCGTGCTCATCCTGCTGATTACTTTCGTGGCGATCGCGGGAAGGAATATCAACTGGTTTAAGAATTATATCGATACATCTAAAGGTGTCAACGAATGTATCTATGTCCCCATCGGAGGACAGGAGCAGTATATGGTCATAAGGGGAAAGGATGTCTCTAATCCCGTTATACTTTATCTTCACGGCGGTCCCGCGGGTCCCGATTCTCCGATATCGAATACTTTCACCGATCCTCTTGTCGATGACTATACGGTCGTGTGCTGGGATCAGCGAGGCTGCGGCAGGACCTATTTCAGGAATAAGGATATCGATCCCGACAATTCGACTGTCTCATATGAGCAGGCGCTTTCAGATGTCGATCAGGTCGTCGATTACCTTCGTGACAGATTCGATACCGATAAGGTGATCGTGATCGGACATTCATACGGCTCCCTGATCGGAAGCGTATATGCACTCGAACATCCCGAGAAAGTGACAGCTTTCATCGGTATAGGACAGGTCGTTGACTGCGTAAGATCCGACGAGCTCTCATATCAGGATGCTCTGTCCGTTGCCGCATCGCGCGGTGAAGATACTTCGTCTCTCGAGGCGGCATATGCGGAATATCAGCAGGGTACAGGGCTTGCCGATTATCTGAAGCTCAGGACCGCGACTGAACCCTATCATCCGGCAGAGCTCACGGCTGATACTTTTAAGCTCGCGTTCTTTTCACCTTATTCGGGAGTCGATGACATAAGGTGGCTCATGGTACAGATGGATTTCGACGGGCTCTATGAGCTCAACAGGCCGCTTTACGACATGGTCTATGATTTTAGTGCCTACGATCAGGGTACGGAATATGAAGTGCCCGTATTCTTTATCTCGGGAGACCGTGACTTTACGTGCAACTACACGCTTGCCGAGCAGTACTGCAATGATATTACTGCTCCTGCAAAGGGATTCGTCGCGATGCACGGATGCGGACATTGTCCTCACTATATCCTGCCCGAAGAGTGGGCTCAGACGGTCAAGGATATGCTCTCCGGTGTCATCTGATCAGAGGTGTATAATGAATCCATCATCAAAGGGACGGATACGGATATGAGTCTTTATTATTCTGACGAACATACTACGATATATAAGCAGGACAATCTTGAGCTCCTTCGGGATATGAAGGAGGGTTCCGTCGATCTCATCTACTGCGACATCCTGTATAACACGGGAAAGGTATTCGACGATTATTCGGATGACCTGGGATCTCCCGAGGAAGCGATGGAGTGGTACAGGCCCAGGATAGAGGAGATGAGACGTGTGCTCTCTTCTTCGGGCAGCATATTCATCCACTGCAACTGGAGGATGGATTCGTATATGCGTATCCTGATGGATGAGATATTCGGTACTAATTGCTTCAGGAACAGGATCTACCGTCAGCACAGCAAGGAGAGGGGATTCTTCTCCAACTTTGATTCCCAGATGGACATAATCCTTTACTACGTTAAGGATCACAGGAACTTTGTCTTCCATGAGATAAGAGGCGAAGCCAAGAGGATCGTACCGCTCTTTGAGAACGGTGATCTTCCCGGAAGAGACGATATTCGTTCATTTGAAAGTACGACTATAGACCTTAAGTCTCTTAACAAGCACTGGCTCATAAGCGCGGCTCAGTTCGATGACATGAAGAAGGCAGGTGAGGTCAAGCTCATCGACGGACTTCCTTACCATTTCTCCGACGTTATCCCCGTAGGTAATCTCTGGAATGAGCCTGAGATGCTCGATACTTATACGAGGACGGGTGTCGCGGATGCTTACGATACCCCTAAGCCCGAAGCGGTTCTCGACAGGATAATCAGAGTGGCATCGAACCCGGGTGATACCGTAGCTGACTTCTTTATGGGAGGCGGTACGACCGCAGTTGTCGCAAAGAAGCTCGGAAGAAAGTTCATAGGATGCGACATTTCTTCCAAGGCATGTGATGTCACTGTCAGAAAGTTAGGCGTGAACGGTCTTACAGTATCCCCATAAAGACGCTCATCTCGCCCTCGCCTCTGTTGGCCCACAGGCGGTAAGGGATAAGGCGCACGTCGACGGACTCGGACTTCTTGGATCCCGCAATACGGTAAAGGCTACTGATGTATTCGTCAGTTCCTTCGTAGGTCACGCGTGCTCCCCTTATATCGAGCGCCGTTACCGGGAAGCCGAATACGTCGATAGTACTCTCCTTGATTTCGGAAGAAGTATCGACACTTATGTCCTTTAGGGAAGTGCCGTTATCGGCTTCTTCCATGCAGTAGACTACGGGACCTCTTACGACCGCGCATCTGCCCTTGTCCTCAGTGACTTTCGTGTCTGCTACTACGAAATGAGGGACCATCTTAAAGACGAGTTCGATCGTTTTGTTTTCGTTAATATCGTTTATATAGAGATAGCCGTCCCTGACGGTTGCTTTCGATACGTCTATGCCTTCTGCCTTATAGTCGTCGCCGCACCAGCCGGGGATACGAAGTGTGAGGTTCATGGAAGAAGCACCTTCTGATGCGGATACATCGATCTTTACCTTGCCGCTGTAGGGCAGATCGCTCGTGACATCGATATCGAATCCGTTGAACTTAAGGCTCGAGCCGATATAGAGATGGCAGAATAATGTGTCATCTGCCTTTGTATATGCATAAGATCCGAGTGATGTTACGAGGCGTGCGATATTCGGAGGGCAGCAGGCACATCCGAACCACTTCTGGCGGATCGGCTTAACATGGAACTTTCGCTCGTCCTTGTGGCAGGCCTCGGGGATGACCTCGAGGGGATTAACGTAGAAGAAGCTCTTTCCGTCGAGTGCGATACCGCTCAGGATACCGTTATAGAGAGCGAGCTCCATGACATCCGAATACTTGCGGTCCGCCTTGATCTGCAGCATCCTTCGTGCGAAGAAGACAAGTCCTATCGAGGCACACGTCTCGGAATATGCAGTGTCGTTCGGAAGGTCGAAAGGGAATGAGAATGATTCTCCCATATGAGTTCCGCCGATGCCTCCCGTGATATACATCTTCTCGTTCGTAATGCTGTCCCAGAGCTTCTCGCAGGCCGAAAGGAGCGCCCGGTCTCCCGTGATGCGTGCCATATCGGCCATGCCGCTATAGAGGTAAACCGCGCGAACCGCATGACCTACGGCCTCGTCCTGTTCACGGACGGGGATATGTGCCTGATGGTAATAGTCGATCTTATAAGGGCGGTTCTTCGGCTGCGGGTGCTCGATATCGAAGATCAGGGGCTGCTGTCCGCGCTGGTCGATAAAATACTCGGCGAGTGCCTTGTAACGCTCTTCGCCCGTGATCTCGTAGAGCCTGAAGAGTGCCATCTCGGCGATCTCGTGTCCGGGGTAACCCTTGAGCTTTCCTTCTTCCTTTCCGAATACGGAATCTACATAGTCGGCGAATCTCCTGGCCGCATTAAGGAGCTTGTCCTTGCCCGTAGCTTCGTAGTAGGAGATCGCTCCTTCGATGAGGTGTCCCAGGCAGTAGAGCTCATGGTGATCCCTAAGATCCGTAAAGCTCCTGTCCATTCCGTTGATTATGTAATAAGTATCGAGATATCCGTTATCGAGCTGGGCCGCGCATACGATGTCTATCGCGCCGTCTGCGACCTTCTCGAGCTCGGGG
The DNA here is from genome assembly GCA_900111435.1 of Ruminococcaceae bacterium KH2T8. Taxonomy (NCBI): domain Bacteria; kingdom Bacillati; phylum Bacillota; class Clostridia; order Eubacteriales; family Oscillospiraceae; species Ruminococcaceae bacterium KH2T8. The sequence continues at coordinate 37,342 of FOIY01000004.1, read as the reverse complement.
TCGGGATGGACCGCGAGTGAGTAGCCGACGGCCTCGATCCACTTGGAGAAGTCGCTGTCCTGGAATACGAATCCGTAGAACTCGTCCGCCTTGGGTGATCTCGGATCTTCGGGGAGCGCCTCGAAGCCGCGGAAAGTATAGACGGGAGCCTTGTAGTCCTTGCCCTGCTCGGCCTTTCGCTTATTGAGCATTCCGGCAGCCTTGAAGTTGTGCATGCAGTAGCTCGGCGCAGCTTCGGGTACGCGGTCGTTTAAGATCTCCCACTGATAGGGGATGACCTCGCGTCTTATGAGCTCCTGCTCTCTCGACCAGAATGTATCGTTGATCTTTATCTCTTTGATATCAAGGGGACTGCCGTTCATGTCGTTATTACCTTTCGGGGTGTGAGTTTCAGTTCATCCTTCTGATCACGGAAGGATCTATGTGCTTAAGATCGGGTGAAGACGTGCGGAGCATCATGGCCTGAAGCTGCTCAGTCATCTTCGTGAGCGTATCGCATACGCCCTGTGCGCCGTTGTTCTTCAGGGGTTCCATCAGGGCTCTGCCGACCGTAACGAGATCGGCTCCGAGAGCGAGCGCCTTGAATGCGTCAAATCCCGATTCCATGCCGCCGTCCGCGATGAGGATCAGGTTGTCGCCCATAGCCTTACGTATCTCGGGGAGTACCATCACGTGAGGCGCCGCATATCTCATGAGACCGTTATGGTGGCTCAGGATGATACCCGTACAGCCGATATTGGCAGCGGCCTTCGCGTCGTGAAGGCTCATCGCACCCTTGATGAAGAAGGGGATGCCAGCGAAGTCGACATATTCACGAAGTTCGTCGATCGTCGGAAGCTTCATCTCTTCTCCGACTACTACCGAATCGTAGGGATCTTCGACATTTACCGAGTGCTCGACGTCCATTCCGACTGCGGCTGCGCCGTTTTCCTTTGCGAAAGCGATCCTCTTGAATATTTCATCCCTGTCCTTATAGGGCTTTATGATCTTCATGACCGCGGCGCCCGTCTTTATGACTTCACCGAGTTCTTCGTTGGATCCCATTCCGATACTTACGGGAGCGCCTGCCATGAGCGCACCTTCCGCCATGGACTTTAAGTCGATGTGGCTCAGTGCGGCCGTCATGATCGGGGTCTTGTAATCCCTGCCGAGGAATCTGATATCACTGTTCGGTCTTACCGCGCCGACTATCCTGGACTCCACAAGGAGCGAGTCCATATATTCTCTTGCGATCTTTATCGAGTCTCCGCCGTTTGCCATATCACACCTCCACCTGTGCTTCTTCCGCCTTGCTCTTAACATAGCGGAATGCCTCATCGTATTCTTCGAAAGTATTCATGTGTTCAAGCAGTATCGCACCGTCTTGGGGCAGATACTTATCCGTTATCTTTAAGACCTTAACGTAGTCGAGCTCGCCTTTCCCCGGAGGGCATTCATCTATATGTGTAGTATAGCCGAGCTTATCCATCCTGCTGTCCTTGATATGTGTGCTCTTGATGTAAGGAGCGAGCTTTGAGAAGCATTCCTCGATGAAGTCTTCAGACATCAGGAAGCGGCGCGGCGAGTTGATCATGTTAACGAAATCCATATGGACCGCAAACTTGTCCCTGCTTATTTCCTCTATGAGCTTTAAGTATTCGTCGGGGGAGTCCGGGAGCATCCACGGCATGGGTTCCAAACAGTAGCAAGCATACTGCGGATCTACGGAGTCGATGATGTCCCTTACGCTGCCTATAAGCTTTTGACGGGCCGCTTTCGAGAAGTTGCTCTTATCTGCCGCATCCCATCCGCGGGGGCTTTCGGTGCCTGCGATATTGACGCAGCATGGGATCTTGAGCCTGTCTGCCAGACGGAGCTGACCTTTGGCATATTCGAGAGCCTCTGATGCCTTTTTGGGGTCGGGATCGAAGATATTCTTCCAGACGCCTATCTCGCTTACTATGACACCGCTCTCTCCGATGATCGACATGAATCTCTCGATGACGTCGTCGCGGTCGTTACACGAGAAAGGGGCCGTAATAGCCTTAAATCCGGACTTTATAAGGAGTTCTCCCCATTCTTCGGGGGTGCTGAAGTTACCTGTTACGGTTCCGCCTAAGAGCATAGTTCATCCTCCGTCCTCAAGTCGTATGTGTATATATTAACATCAGATGCATTGACCTATTGCAGTATAGGATTGTCATATTGTCCTACATTTGCCGTGAAGCCCTTATATAGTGTTATAATAAGGCGTCGGTCGACCTTTTGACGATCGGCGTGAATGAGGGATCAGGAGAGTAGGTTATGAAGAGGATACTTTGTTTCGGCGATTCGCTCACATGGGGATATGATCCTACGAACAGGGTCAGATTTGAACCCGAGAACAGATGGACAGGTGTTCTGGCGAAGATGCTCGGTGACGGATATACGGTCATAGAAGAGGGCCAGAACGGCAGGACTATCGCGACGGATGACCCCGCGGAAGGTGAGAAGAACGGCATAAGATATATCATTCCCTGTCTCGAAAGCCAGAGTCCGCTCGATCTCATGATCGTGATGCTCGGCACCAATGATATGAAGAGAAAGTTCTCATATTGCGCCATGGATATAGCAGGTGAGATGAGACAGTTCCTGGAGAAGGTGGCGACACGTAACGAGTTCAGGATGGACGGGAAGATGAAGATACTCCTTATATCGCCGCCGCTTATTGGTGAACGCATCCGCGATTCATGGCTCGGTGACAGCTTCGGCTACGAGCGTGCGAGAGAGGTGTCGAGGGAGCTCGCATCGTGGTACAGAGAGCTCGCTGACAGTTACGGATGTATGTTCCTTGATGCGGCCGAGGTGGTTACGGCAAGTTTTGATGACAGTATCCATCTGGATGCAGCCGAGCAGCGCAGGCTGGCGGAAGCGATCTATGATGTGCTCAAGACAAATGAAGTGATAAGAGGGTAAAAATGGAAAACAACGAAGTGAATGAAGAGGTAAAGGCTCAGGTCGAGGCAGAAGCCGAGACTAAGGCCAAGGCGAAAAAGAAGAAGGAAAAGAAGCCTGCCAAGGAAAAGAAAGCGGCGAAGGAAAAGGCCGTCAGGAAGAAGAGCCGCGCACCGCTCGTTGCGCTCATCCTGATAGTAGGTATTTTCCTGAGAGTACTCGTATGCGCAGGTGTCGGTACGATGGTCGTGAATTATTACGATGATCAGTACAAGAAGAACAGAGCTGCAAGGCATACTACCGAAGAGGAAGATCCCGACGAGACGACGACCGAAGAGACCGAGCCTACGGAGACTACGGTCGATCCCAATGCCGACGACTGGACTATCCTCGTTTATATGTGCGGCTCTAACCTCGAGTCGCGCAGCGGTATCGCATCCGAGTTCATCGACTGGATGAATGATGAGACTATCGCAGACGGCGTGAATGTCATCGTTGAGACGGGCGGTTCGCTCGCATGGAATAATACTGATCCCTATTTTAGCGGAGATTCGGTCCAGAATGTTACTATCCCGGCTAACGGTCTCGGAAGATACAAGGTCGAGCACGATAACGTAATAGATCTCGGTTCCGCACCCGCAGCTTCCATGGGTTCTGCCAGGACGCTCAGTGACTTCATATCCTGGGGTGCTTCCGAATATCCCGCTCAGAAGTATATGTTCGTAATGTGGGACCATGGTTTTGCCGAGCCCTACGGATGTATGGAGCACGACGAAGTATTCTACGATGACGGCAACGGCGGCACGGTGAATTCTTTCGATCAGACTGTCGGAGATGATCTTTATAACGACTGTCTCTATCTCGATGAGGTAAGGACCGGATTTATGGAAGGCGGAGTTCATTTCGATCTTATCGCTTTCAATACATGCCTTACGGCTTCGATCGAGGTCGCATCTGCGGTCGCTCCCTACGGTGACTATATGGTCGCTTCACAGGAGAGTATCCCCGCTGCCATCGGAATCCCCGTTCAGTACCTTTCGTTCATATCCGAGGATACGAGCTGTACGGGCAGCGATGTCGCAGACAAGATCCTCGAGCTCTACGAAGAGCAGACGAATGAATATACGAATCAGTATTCCGGTGACACGGCCGAGTTCTTCTCCAAGGGAACGATGTCCAAGATCAACCTGTCATGTATGGAGGAATTCGACCAGTACATGTCGGAGATATGGATGGAGATCTATTACACCGCTTACGATATGGATGAGTTTACTGCCATCCAGACTGCGGCGTCCGCTTGCGAGAACTACGGTTCTGAAGGTAATGCCCCGGGTAACCTTATCGATCTTCGAAGCTTCCTCACGGAGGCATCTGCGATATTTGCCGATACGGATGCGGATGAGCAGATCCTTGCGCTGCTGGATGAAAACGTTGACAGTGTCTATGGTACAGGACGACACGAATCACAGGGCCTTTCCATGTATTATCCGAACGTAAGCTATGTTCAGAACCTGAAGGCTACGTATGAAGCAATGCTCAATCTTAACGGTATCGCTTATACGGATGACCAGGTAAATCAGATAGTCGACACTTGTATCGAGTACTATTTTGACGGATATGTCGACAATATCGACTTTATCGACGGTTACTACTGGTATGCGGCATTCCTCGAGGTCCGTTTCTCTAATTACTGGACGGCTCCCGCGGCAGTTGCGACTCAGGTACAGAGCAATATCCTCCCCGGATACGCTTCCCAGAGTACGGTAAATCCCCAGACATCCGATATCGAATACGAGATCGTTACGGATGACAGCGGTAATATCACTCTTACTATCACGTCGGGTCAGAGCAGTGTCATTTCAGTCGAGCAGAATATCGTCAATTATTCCGGCAGTGATGATCTCGAACTCTTTGTATATCTCGGCTCCCGTGCGGTAGAAGCGGATCCGAATGATCCGTCCGTATATCAGAGCGGTATCCCCGATGAATGGGTCAGGTTCAACGATTATGTTGTTCCCACGTTCATCCTCGAGTCAACGGAAGACCATATCACATATGCTACTCCTGCCGAGATCAATGACGAGTGGGCATATATCGTCTTCGGTTACGATATCGCAACGGGTGAATTCTCGCTTCAGTATTGTATCCGCGCCGACTCGCTCGCAAATATCGCCAATAACGATATCTTTACGCTGAATGACGGTGATGAAGTGTCGATGCTCTTCTATATTCAGGGTTATTCGGATATCCCCGGTTACGAGGATTTCGTCTCGGTAAGACCTATATATGAGCCTTTTACCTATGACAGTTCGTGTGAGTTCAATATCGATACGCTTCATCAGAGCTTTGATGCCGATAACGATTATTTCATAGAGATCATGAACTTCCTTATCAAGGATTCGTTCGGTAATATTATTGCAACGGAGACGATAGAGTCAGTCTACGATACATCGGGAAATCTCATATCGTTCGGTATCAACACCGATTATGACGGTCGTTACACCAACCTCTATGATGCGATGTCTACCTGATCAGCTTATCAGGAGATAGACCGAATAGAGTACGATAAGTAATACGATATTTACAACGGAAAAGGCGAGGATATAATTCCCGCCTTTTTCTTTGGAGTCGAGTCTTGCGTGATACTTATAAGTGATAAGGCTCGCCATGCTCGCGATGAGTGTTCCGAGACCTCCGAGGTTCGTTCCGATGACAAGTGACTTTCCGTCGTCAGTAAAGGCCGAAAGGAGCATCGCCGCGGGTACGTTGCTTATGATCTGCGATGAGAGTATCGCGGTAAGTACGGGATTCTTTCCGACTATCGAAGAGAGCGTGCCGCTGACAGCCGGGATGCGTCCGATATTGCCTATGAGAACGAAGAAGAATACGAATGTCAGGAGCAGAGCATAGTCGGCACCCTTAAATGCCTTTCTGTCCATTATGAGGATAACGACGGTAGTTACCGCGAGCATGATCAGATAGTGGATATAGCCCGCTACCGTAAGTACGCAGATGAGGAATAATACGAGGTAGACCGCGAGCTTGACGGGAGAAGGCGCGGGAGCACTCTTTATGTCCGTCTCTCGTGACGAGGTCTTCTCCTTACAGAAGATAAATACTCCGATCGATATTAGCGCCAGTGATAGCGCGGAATAGGGGAGCATGAGGAGCAGAAATCCCGGCAGATCCATCCCGTAATTAGTGTAAAGATAGAGGTTCTGCGGGTTGCCTATGGGTGTCAGCATGCTTCCGAGGTTCGTTGCGACCGTCATGAAGATCAAAGTGAACATCATGCTCTTTGGATCATCGAAAGCCTTCAGTACCATTATCGCGAACGGCACGAGAGTTACGAGCGTAACGTCGTTTGTCAGCAGCATGCTGAGGAAAAATGACAGTACGACAAGGAGTGCCGCTACGCGCCTTTGCCCCTTTATCTTTCCGAGGAGCTTACTCGTCATGTAGTCGAATGTTCCGATCCTTACGCATGCGCTTACGACCAGCATAAGGGATAAGAGTATTGCAAGTACCCTGAAGTTTATATAGCCGATGTATTCCTTATCGGGTGTTACGATAAATGCCGAAATGAAAGCAAGGATACCGGAGATATAGAGCACCGGATCCTTGGCGAGTATCTGTTTTACTTTGTTCATGAAGACTGTGAGTTCCTTCTGTATTGTCCCGGAGTGATGCCGACTGCCTTTCGGAACTGACGGCAGAAATGCTCGGTGCTGTTATATCCGCACAGCTCCGCGATCTCGGATATGGAACTCGCGGTATAGATGAGTCTTTCCTGCGCGAGGCGAACCCTGGCCTGGATGACCTCCTCCATGCACGTATTGCCGAAAGTATTCTTGTAGACTGTCTGGAACCTGGTCCTGCTCAGATTGATCTTGGCAGCCATCATGTCGATGTTCCAGTCCCACTCGGGGTGATGAGTGATCTCTCTTCTAAGATCCGTGAGTTCGTGGCGGTAAGGCGTGCTCTCGTTCTCGCAAGCCTCGTTCGCGAGCTTATTCATCAATACCCTGAAGAGATGATCTATGTTTCCGTCCTTCTCCTCGGAGGCGGGAGCATTGCTCTCCCACGCGATGAGCTTGAACAGGTTATGTATGAATTCGGGATCGGCAGGGGAGAAGGGGATGTTCTTCTTCGGGAATGCCTCGATAAAGTCTTCGTCCGACTTAAATCTGATCCAGTCATTCGTATAGGGTTCGTCTGGGAGCGAAGTATAGTACTTACGATGCCCGGGCGTAAAGAGTATTACGGATTTGGCGGGAAAGCGTCGAAGCTCTCCGTTTACCCAGAACATGGCGGGGGTATGGGTATAGAGCATCTGATAGCAATCGTATCCGACTCTGCCCCTGTCAGTATCATATATCAGTCCGTCGGTGTGCGTGTAGCCGTAGCCTGCAAACAAAACATCAATCATATTAACTCCCTCTAAATTGCACAAAAATGAATGATCATTAATACCGAACGTACTACATAATACTACCTGTTGAACAATAAATCAATTTAAAGGATTGATAATTCATTGTTGCAGATTATACAAAGTGTTAGTTTTGTCGTACGAAAAAGAAATGTTCACGAAAGGAGAGGACAGGATATGAGTACTCAGATCAGAGATATGACAAAGGGAAATACGACGAAGCTCCTTCTGGAATTCGCTATCCCCATGTTGATCGGTAATATCTTTCAGCAGGTATATAACATCGTCGATTCCGCAATAGTAGGTAAGTCCATCGGAGCGGATGCTCTCGCGGCAGTCGGATCTACGGGGTCGATATCGTTCCTTTTCTTCTCCTTCTGTATCGGAGTCGGAAGCGGCGGCGGTATAGTCGCTTCGAAATATTTCGGTGCCAAGGACGATAAGAACGTAAAGAGGGTCATCGCTAACAGTGCATACATCATGCTCGTTGCATCCATCCTCATGGGATTCCTCGGATTCTTCCTTGCAGGCCCCGTATTAAGACTCCTTAATACACCCGCCGATATCTACGATATGGCAAAGCTCTACCTGGAGATCATGTGCATCGGCATCCCGATGGTAGGAATGTACAACTACGGATCTTCGATGCTCAGGGCTCTGGGCGATTCGAGGACACCGCTTATATTCCTGATCGCTTCCTGTTTTATAAACGGCGGACTCGATGCGCTCTTCGTATGCGTGTTCCACGCAGGCGTATTCGGCGCCGCTCTTGCAACTCTTATCTCTCAGGTGCTTTCCGCCGCAGGCTGCCTTATCTATTCTTATAAGACCAATGAATATTTCAGGATCGAAAAGGATCTTCGCGGTGTATCTCCCAAGATCGTCTGGGAGTGCTTCAGGCTCGGCTCCATGCTCGCGCTTCAGATGGGCATGATCGCGGTATCCTGCATCGCTCTTCAAAGATATGTCAACGGATTCGGTTCCGTAGTCGTGGCTGCTTTCACCGCTTCGGGCAGGATCGAGCAGATCATCCAGCAGCCTTATAACTCACTTGGTATGGCCATCTCGACCCACGCGGGTCAGAATCTCGGTGCGGGTAAGGACTACAGGATCAGAGAGGGATTTAAGAAGGGTATCCTTATCGCTCTTATCTTCTCGCTCCTGATGCTCCCCGTGATGCAGTTCTTCGGTGAGCCCATCATCAGCATCTTCGTTGACGATCCCGAAGTCATAAGGCTCGGAGCAAAGGCTCTTCAGATCACGAGCGCATTCTACTTCGCTCTCGGAACGATCTACGTAAGCCGAGGCATATTAAACGGCATAGGAGATGCTGCTTTCGCATTCATAAACGGCGGCGTCGAGATGTTCGGAAGGATCGTATTCCCTTTGGGTATCGCACTCCTCTTCCCCTATCTGGGCGTATGGGGCATCTGGCTTTCGGCAGGCCTTACATGGTTCATCAGCGGCCTGTTCGCAATGATCAGATACTATTTCAAGGTATGTCGCAAGGGATCGGCATCGCACGGCATCAAGAGTCAGCCGTCAAGGTTTCATCTCAAGACAAAGTTAGATGATTCATTAAAGAAAACAGCATAAAGAAAACGGCCCGCTTCCGGTAAAGGAATGCGGGTCGTCTTCTTTTTATCTATCTCTATCCGATATTATTCAGCTACTTCGATAGATACATTGTCGAGATAGAAAGGACTCATGTCCGAACTCTCCCAGTAAGCATTGAGCTGAGGCATTCCGGAAGGAACTTCGTAATCGCCTTCTACGTATACCCATTCGCCGCCTGTCGTATCTACTTCGATGAGGTGAGGCCAGGAACCCTCGATATCAGCAGTGAAGCTTACCTGATCTGCATCGGATCTTACTGCGAACGAGAAGTGGATCGTCTGACCGGAGAATCTTGTGATATCGATCGCATATCCGTCGTACTCGGCTGTTCCGCCTGTATTCTCAAGGCAATAGTCGCCTTCGTATGCATCGCCCACGATGGACTGTGAAGCGCTGTATCTGGGACCGCCGATGAACTCTTCGTTCTCGTAATCCTCAGTGATGGCGCTGAAGTCGCTCTCGACCTCTACATAATCATCGGGGATCGTGATCTCTCCGCCCGTGATGGCACATACAACGCCTTCGAAAGCGGGCTTGGGCTCGATGTTTCCGAAGAAGAGAAGAGGCTGATTCGAAGATCTCCAGGACATATCGTCCGTAAGGCCCCAGAATGTTACGCACTCGATGGGTGTGCCGTTGTCCTTAGCCTCGATGATGGCTTCGAAGAGGCTCTGCATATATACACCCTGATCGTAAAGTGAGTTGGGTGACAGAGGTGCATTTACGTCGAGCTCCGTGATATGGATGACTACGCCGAGCTCGTCAACGTATCTGTTCATAGCCTCGATATAGGACTCGGGCTGTACCATGTTGCTGATGTGGCTCTGCATTCCGACGCCGTCGATATTGCCTGCTGCGGCAACGGGAGCGAGGATCTCGAGGATCTCGTCCTGCTTTGTCGTGAAATATTCGTTGTAGTCGTTATAGAAGAGCTGTACGCCGTCGGGTGCATGAAGTCTTGCATACTCGAAAGCCTTCTCTACGTAATCGTCACCGATCGTCTGGCGCCAGTAGCAGTCACGAAGTCCGCCGCCGTTATCGTCAGCTGCCTCGTTTACGACATCCCATGCATAGATGACACCGGGATAGTTCTCTTCACACCAGTTCATAACGGAATCGATGTAGTTTTCCATTCTCGTGAGCATGAGCTCTCTGTCAGCGAGTTCACCGTTGACATCGTAGTTCTCGTAGAAGAGCCAGGAAGGTGTCTGTGAGTACCAGATGAGAGTATGTCCTCTCATGGGGATGTTGTTCTCCTGGCAGTACTCGAGGATCGGGATCGCGTTGGAGAAATCAAGCGCGGGGCACTCGTTATAAGCGGCGGGATCAGCAAGAGTAGTAGCCGCATCGAGGATGCTCTCGGGCTTCAATTCATTCTCGGGAGTTACGGAGTTGAACTCTGTATCTACGAGAGCGAGGAACTCGGGATTCGGGTTGTCTATTACCGACATGGGAAGACATGTACCGATCTTAAAGTAATCGGAATAGAGGTCCTTCAGCGAATCGTATCCGGAAGGATCCTGAAGCTCTGCCGGGGGTTCGTTCGTAAGGTCGTTGAATTCGCCTTCGATCTCGACTACCATCCTGTCTACCGTGATGTCCTTAAGGTCAGTAGACTCGATGTATACGGCTGCACTTGATGCGTTGGCGGGGATGCTCACGCTTCCCGATACCGTTCCGAGCATCGATCCGCCGGTAGCCATTGTAGCGATATTTACGTAAGAAGTATTACCGTAGATATCGTACTTCAATGTGATCATGACGGAATCATTTTCACTCGAGCATGTAGCAGTAGCCGTGATGGTGTTTCCGCGGAAGTGATCGCAGGGGATCTCAAGACCCGAATTGCCTGTCTGGCGATCCGTGATGACAGCCATTCCGCCGTCGAGAGTGACGGTACAATCGCCCTTTGTCTGCCAGTAGTCTGTTGTTCCGTCGAATTCCTCTTCGATGACGAGAGGGAGTTCGTCAGTCTCGCCGGAAACGTCCTGCGATTCTTCGGTAGCAACGGGTGCAGTCTGCGATTCTTCGGAAGGGTTCGGAGCGGTCTTGTCACATGCCGATAAGAGCATGACACCGGTGAGAGCCAGAGCAAGAGCACTGTTCAGTTTCTTCTTCATAGCGTCCTCCTTAAGAAGATATATTTATTCACATTAATGATTTTCCCATAGCTCCATGAAAGAAAAAACCCGACAAACAATGATATAATCCCCCTTATGGACAGTAATTCTTTCTGGTTCGGATTCGAGCCGATCTTCATGCACTGGCTTCAGTCTCATATGGGTACTGCCGGAAAGTTTGCGGCAGTGTTCTTTACATATCTTTCGGAGCCGATATTCGTTATCGCTCTGATGTGTCTTCTTTACTGGTGTATCGGTAAGGAAAAGGGTAAGAAGATAGGTGAGATCCTTATGCTTGCCACTGTCTTTAATACCATGATCAAGAATCTCTTTATACGAAAGAGACCATACATGGTCCACGATAATGTCGAGTGCCTTCGTGCTCCCGAACCGGATGAGCCCATAATGGATATAGCAGCCCAGAGCTACTCTTTCCCCAGCGGTCATTCGACCAATGCGGCCGTCATGTTCTCGTCTTTCAGGATGCTCAGGAAGATCCGGGTATTGACCGTCCTGGCTGTCGTTGCTCCGCTGCTCGTGGCTCTGTCGAGAGTGGCTCTCGGAGTTCATTATCCGACCGATGTCATCTGCGGCCTTGCGATAGGTTATATCACCATCGCCGTGATCCCGTTTTTGGACAGTAAGATCAGGAATAAAAGGGTACTTCATATCGTGATGTTCATGATATCCTGCACGGGATTCTTCTTTTGCAGAACGGAAGATTACTTTACCTGCATCGGATCGCTGGCGGGCCTTTATGCGGGATTTGAAATCGAAGAGAGATTCGTTAAGTTCGAAAACACGAGAAAGCCTCTTTGGATGTTCCTTCGCCTCGTTGTCGGCATAGCGCTTTACGGTGTTCTGGGTGTAGTCCTCAAGATGCCTTTCGATAAGAGCTTTCTGGAGTCGCGCACTATGGCTGCCTTTGCCGTAAGATCGGCCAGATATTTCGTGATCGTATTCCTGCTCATCGGTATCTATCCGATGGCATTCAGGCTGGAGGAAAAGAAGAGATGAAGAAAAGGTCGGTGATCGCGCTTGCATGTTCCTTGATGCTGCTCGCAGGATGCGGCGGCGGGGAGGTTCCCGAGACTTCCGTATCGGTTACGACGGAGACATCGACCGTGTCTTCTTCGGAGACTGAGCCTTCGGTAACGCCTGAGCCCACCGAAGTACCATATGTCTATATGTCCTATGAAGGCAGCGAGGAGGCGCAGGCTATCCTCGAGACGATGACTCTTGAAGAAAAGGTATATCAGATGTTCATGGTGTCGCCCGAGCAACTTACGGGTACGGATCCTTACGAATACGATACCGTCTTTGACGATAATGCCCTTAGCTCGATAGAGGCGCACCCCGTAGCAGGAGTGATCCTGTTCGGAGGTAATATCGTAGATCCTCAGCAGCTCGAGGCATTTATCACTTCGTATCAGGAAGCTTCATCGATCGGATTGTTCATAGCCGTAGATGAAGAGGGCGGAGATATCACGAGGATAGCATCCAATCCTGCTTTCGAAGTCGAGGAATTCTCGCCGATGCGCCTTATCGAAGGTGAAGATGAAGCTTACCATGTCGGCAATACGATCGGTACATATCTTGGTGTGTACGGATTTAACGTCGACTTCGCTCCCGTATCTGATGTCGATTCCAATCCCGATAATACGGTAATAGGCGACAGGGCATTCTCGGACGATCCGTATGTAACGGCTTCCATGGTATCCGAGTGCGTAAGGGGATTTCACGACAGCGGCATGATGTGTACTCTCAAGCATTTCCCGGGTCACGGAGATACCGTAGCGGATACGCACTTTGAGACGGCTTCGATCGACCGCTCGATGGACGAGATAAGAGCATGTGAGCTTATTCCTTTCGAGGCGGGTATAGGAGAAGGTGCGGACTTCATAATGGCGGCTCATATCACGACTCCTATGGCCGATGCTACGGGACTTCCCGCATCGCTTTCGCATTACTGGCTCACGGATATCCTCAGATATGAGATGGGATATGAGGGGATAATAATCACGGATTCCATGATCATGCAGGCGATCACTGATGAGTTCTCGCCTTCCGATGCCGCTGTAGCCGCAGTATATGCAGGCAACGATATCATCCTGATGCCTGAAGATCTTGAGATGGCCGCACAGGGGATAATCGCTGCCGTCGAAAGCGGAGAGCTCCCCGTAGAACGTATAGATTCCAGCGTTCTTCGCATCCTCGACAAGAAGATCGAATACGGTTTGATCTGAGATTACGATAAAAACATCTTTTAAGTTTCTCAAAATATGCTATAATTAATTCTCGACGGCGCAATAGCGCGTCATTATTCGGCACGGAGAAGTACCCAAGAGGCCGAAGGGGAGGCTTTGCTAAAGCTTTAGGCGGGGCAACCTGCGCGAGGGTTCGAATCCCTCCTTCTCCGCCAAATCTGAGATCCCGAATATCCTGATAAGTAAGGAGTTCGGGATTTTAGTTTGCCGAAAATCTTGTAATTGACGACAGTTTTGACGACAATTACGAAGATTCATAATGTTTTCTACGAGACTTTATCGATATATCGTTGCATATTATCTGCCGACCTTTTCTTCATCTCTTTGCTGACATGTCCGTAAACATCGAGGGTGAAAGAAGCTGTAGCGTGTCCGAGATTATCCTGTACAGTCTTAATATCGTCCCCGCTTTCAAGGGATGCTACGGCAAATGTGTGCCTCAGATCGTGAAATCTTTTATTTTCCAGTCCGAGACTCTTAACGATCCGCTTATAGTTGTTATAAACGGTCGGATGGTTAAGATGTTGTCCCAGTTCATTGGTGAATACAAGATCCCATTCGTTGTTCCAGGCAGATCCGGCTTTCTTTTGGCAGATTTCCTGCCATTGCCTTTGCTTTGCGAGCATTTCCAGCACCGCCGGTGCGATGGTGATATATCTTTCCTTACCACTCTTGGTACTGTCGAGATGATATACAGCTCCTTTGTGATGGTTATTCCTCTTAAGCTGTTTATTTATCAGTATCGTGCTGTTCTCGAAGTCAACGCAATCCCAGGAAAGACCTAACACTTCGCCTTGCCTTAGCCCTGCAAAAAGTGTCAGATAATATACGTTCTCGTACTTGTGTCCCTTGATAGCTGTCAGGAATTCTGAAACTTCATCAGCTTCCATAGGCTCGATCTTGGGCTTTTGAACCTTAGGGAGAAGACATCTGTCGGATGGATTCTGTTTAATTTCCCCAACGAGGTAAGCCTGCTCAAGAGCTCTGTGAAGGACTCCGTGGATATTTTTCACGGTCTTCGCTGATAATCCTTTATTATCCAGAAGATCATTATAGAACTTTTGAATCTGGCTGGTCTTTAGTTCCTTGAGCTTGATGTTGCCTATAGCAGGAATAACATACTTGTGACAGATATTACTGTAGGAATCGTAAGTGAAATCCTTTACGGAATGCTTAACGTATACCTCAAGCCAGTTGTCGATCCATCCGGACAGCTTATACTGCGAAGGATTAACATATGTGCCGTCATCGATCTCAGCCGTTATCTCAGTAATCTTTTTACGAACTTCATCCTGAGTCTTACCATAAACGGATTTTCTGATGTACTTTCCGCTTCCGTCAGCTGCGGGGATGGAATATTTACCTTCCCATCGACCGTCTTCTCTTTTGTAGATAGAACCGCTTCCATTTGCGTTTCTCTTCATTCTTGCCATTTTTCCTCCTTTCTTTCAGACTTATAAAACAAGTGTGGGTCAGTCCACTTATTCACGAAGGTAGTTATCTTTGAACCATTTTTCCAGATCATTGTATGTAATATCTCCTGATATGGCCTTGTCTCGCATTGTACGGGCCTGCTCGCTCCACTTAACGAAATTATCCTCAGATATCTTCCCGTGCTTTTTACGGGCAAATGTGGCCTTATATTGACGTTGAAAAAGAATCTGTGTTTTATCGCTGTATAGTTCTCTGTTTCTGGAGCGAAGTCTTCCGACATCAAGACACATCTTGCCGATATCTTTGAAGTAAGATGGGTTCTCCAGTACGCGAGTACAGTTCTTTGTTACACCGTCGCTTACAAAAGCGAAGTATTTCTTGCAGTTAGAACAGCAGTAGAAATGGTAATTGAGTATATATCTGCTGACCATGTATGAGATCAGATCATCGAAAGAATCCGGTATAAATGCTTCGTATAGTTTCTTGTCAGAAGGTGACTTCAGAGTTACGAATTTGGTCGTTCCTGAATAAGCAGTAGAAGGAATCTTATCCTTATCTACGTTCATATAAGCTTGTCTTGGATCAGGATTCTTGCTGTATAACATGACTTCTTCAGCGAAATACTGAAGAGTCTTTCTATACTTTTTAAGTGATCTGAGTACCTTCTCACTCTTTTTGAAGGATGCATTTTTGCCGTTTCTGATTACATCAGACATCACTTCGGCCATAAGAGGAAGGCACAAAAGGTTCTTAAAGTTCTGTGTGTTGAGAAGGTTGATGGTAATAAGCGGAGCGAAATCTGAAGCGATATTGTCTACGATCGTATCGATCTTTTTGGCTTTGCTGCTTCTGATATTGGCTATAACTGTCTCATATACATCGGTTATCTGATCGTAGATCTTATCACCCGAAAGTATGCCGGGAACAGGTTCTGTACCACCAATAAGGTCACCGAGAGCTATGCCTGCACCCATAGATATTGTGTGGATTATCTCATTATCGGGATCAAAAAAGATGAAGTATTCCTTATCTTCAACGAAGGAAATACCTATCTTTACTTCGGTTCTGATCTTACCGGAAAGCCCGTAATCTATGTATAGCCCCTTTATAGCTTTCACTGTGCTCATCCTTCCGAAATAGATTTATTAGTATATTACCACTTGAAATCTACATAAACAAGAGATAAAATACATATGTTCTTTTTGAGATTATACTACGAAAGGAGGTACGGGAGCAATGGAAAACATGACAACAGTACACATGCCGGCGGTGATGAACGCCAAGGACGTAGCGAGTTACCTGGGGATCTCCAAGCAGGGAGCATACAACCTCATGAACTCTGGATCGTTCCCTACACTTAGGGTAGGCAAGCGATTACTGGTACCGGCAGACAAGTTCCTTGAGTGGATCTACGAGCACTCAGACAATGTAAAAGTAGAGATCTGAGGTAAGAAAAGGATACATGGCAACGCGAGATAGAAAGGTTCAATAATTATGATTAACGCCAATGTATTAACAGGGTGACGGTGTAGAAGGATAGAATCTACACCGTCATTTTCTTATGTGAGGAAGGTATAAGAGAGTGAGAAACGATCCGATCTATGATCAAAATCAGTCGTAACAGAGGATAGTTTTGTTATAAAAATGATCAAGAAGAGGATGAAAAGATGCTCGAAATTCACGGTAAAAATGTATAAGAATGAGCAAAATAGGGTGGTTCAAACCTCAAAAATCGGGTTCTGATTTTTATGATGAAAAGCAGGATAAAGGAAATGTGCACCTTCCGGCACCATTTCATATCACAATGACGGGCAGAGCCCGCCATTATTAGCCATTAGAGATAGGTGTGCACTGTGCAGTAAATCCATGATAATAGATATTTATTGTGTATGAACCGATCAGAAGACCGTATTTATGGGTTTTAGTTTGTGTAGTATCTTCATCTTAGTGTAGTGATATAAAGTGTTTGAATTGATGAAGAGATCATGGTGCACAAAGGAACTTTTCTGGAAATTATGTTATATTTACACGATAAGTAGTACACCTTTAAGCAGCATTAATATCTTATATGGATTATATGCCAGACTCCAATCGTACTCTCGTCGAAAACATATGATTGATATATTCATTGGAAACTTAGTTATAATATTGACAAATGTAGTAACCATATTTTTATATAAACTATAGTTGCTGATACATTTTGAGAGGTGCTTATGTTTCGAATAGCATTGTGCGATGATAATTTATCCTTTCTAGAGTATGAAAAGAGCATAATAGAGAAGTATTTTACCGATTGTTCTGCGGAGTATCAGTGTGATGCTTTTTTGTCGGGTGAGGAACTGATCGATTTAGGAAATGCTATAAGGAAATATAATCTATTCATATTGGATTATGACATGAGCGGTTTATCGGGATTCGAAACTGCACTAAAGATATATGATGTATTTCCCGGGGCAAAGATAGCATTCGCGACAAATTATTATGACTTTACGAGAGAAGGATACAGGTATAATGCCGTAAGGTATCTTGTTAAATTGGAAAAAACTTTTGTTAATGAACTGACGGAGTGCGTCGGATTTGTATTTAACGCAGAGCCGCCCAAAACGATTCTTTTAGAACTTAGTGATGGCGTTCTTGAAGTTGCAATAGATGACATTGTTTATCTTAAAAGCGAAAAGCACTATGTAGAATATACGATTCACAATAAAGGTGATACTTATTATGGGCGACGTTGCAGTCTTGATGATGCCCAAGTAGAATTACCAGGATATTTTGTTCGCGTACATCAGAGATATATTGTGAATCTGAAAAGAGCAATACAAGTAAAACGATATGAAGTAATTGTTGGGAAGGATAGAAAAGAGAATACGATTATACCAATCTCTAGAAATCATTTCGATGAAGTTAACAGGAAGTTTTGCTTATTAAAGGGTGACATCAGATGATCTATAATATTGTAAATGCCATAGTATACGTTGTTTTAGCTCAGCTGTTCTGTTCATCATTCCTTAAACGCAAAAGCTATAATCGCGTAGTTAATCTCTGTATATCAATCGCCTGGATACTTACAGTGCTTGGAGCAGCCTGTATATTGGCGGAATTGCCGGCAGTTAGGATCATTATTGCTATAGTGATAAACGTCGCGTTTGCATTATTGTTATTTGAACAAGGGAAAGCGTTTAAAACGATTTCGGTAGCTGTATTATTCTATGTATTAGTAATTGTTTGTGAAACATTCGTCATGGCTTTTCATAAATATCTGGATTCAGGAATGCGTATCGAGAGAATAATGGATAGCGAAATATACATATATATGGGCTCTATAAGTCAATTTATCCAGCTCATAGCCGTATTTTTGATCCGAAAGGTCTTTAGTCGGGTTAAACACGCTGAAATAGAATCGAAGTTGTGGTTGATATATACGATTTTTCCTTTGTATTCTTTGAGCTTGATAATGTTACTGGTATATAGTTTTGACGGTCCGATTAATCTGTTTCAGACGAATGCATTCACATACATTGCTATTTCGCTCTTGGCTATTAATCTGTTTGTATACTGGTTTATCAAGCAGGAGTCCGAAAGAGCGTTTGAGGCACAGAAAACAGAGATGGAGATCCAACATGCTAGGGGCATTGTGCAATTATATGAACAGATTACCAGAGAACGTGATATTCTTGGCAAAAGAGAACATGAATTTAAGAATACTATAGCGGTTTTGCAGGGCCTTATAGCAGATAAGCAATATGATAAGATGAAAGAGATTCTTGATGTTCAAAATACGGAACTGTTCAATAACACAAACGTTTTTGAAACCGGTAATCGCTTGATTAATACTATCCTTAATACCAAATATGCAGAGGCAAGGGAGAAGGGTATTCCATTTAGATTTGTTATTAATGATTTATCTTCGTTGAAGATGGAAGATCGAGACTGCATTGTTATTATTTCTAACATTCTAAATAATGCGCTGGAAGCAGCGGAGATATGTCCCGAAGATAAGCGTTTTATATCTATCAAAGCAGTAATCGAAGACAGCCAATTTGTATTTGCGTGTCGTAACACATTTGTACATGATCCTACACCGGATATGAAAAGTAATAAGAATGATGTTATAGTTCATGGGTATGGTATCAATAATGTAAAAGAAGCTGTTACTCGTAATAATGGTACTTGCTTTTTTGAGAAAGAAGAAAAAGAGTTTGTTGCGGTAGTCATAATCCCTGTGTAGTTACCATACTTGCCTAATTTCGACCATATTTGCCAAATTCTGCCATAGTTATTCCATCGTCTGGGTTGGTGTGTTATATCGTACTCAACCATAGGTGAAAGGAGTAGCAGATGGAGCGGTTTGTATCAAAGATTGTTTCCAGAATGCTTTTGGCAAACTTGATCACGGATGGAGAATCCGATGAATATACCTATGAGATTCAGGTGTTACTTGAAAAGATCATTTCTTATGCCGTGATATTCGGTCTTGCGATAGTCTTCAAGCGAGTATTGGAGATAGCTCTGTTTACTGTATCTTTTTCATTTCTGAGGAAATTTAGTGGTGGGATTCATTGTAAAAGGTTCGAAACATGTTTATTTGCTTCAATAATCGTTTCATTCTCAAGTATTCTTATATTCCCCATTGCTAAAGAAGTTTACCCTATATATCAAGGGGGGGGCGATAATGTCAATGATAATTGTCATCTTGATTGGCCCAATCAACAACCCCAATATAGATTGGAATGCTTGCGAATATAAAAGAGTAAAGTGTGCTTCCAGATTAATTGGTGTAATGGAAGCTATGGTTTTACTTTTGTTGGTGGTGTTACAAGCCCCTATAAGAATTCGATTCTTTATCAGTTATGGAATTGTAATGTGTGCAATATCCATGCTGTTGGAAATACGAAAGAAAGGGGGTATAGCACATGAAGAAGGCGGAAAAGCAGTTCTTGAAGGTAGTTAAGATAGTTGCCAAGAAGCAGACGATCGATCCTAGATTCCCTGAGTGCATTTCTTTCTACCATCAGCCCAAGAGACCTAAGAAGTGATCCTCGTGAGTGGAGGTATGGACCCATGTGGTAGCTAGAATGGTCAATGGTCAATCCCTGTTGAGTATCTATTACGAGGAGGTACTTATATGAGAAAAAGAGTGGTAACGACTATAACGCTTATAGTGCTTATTGTAAGCGTATTTGCCGCAAACGCATTTGCATACAGTGGCTCATTTGGTTACGGAGTAAGCGGAAGGACTCAAGCTGGAACCGTATATAATAACAGCGGTCATAATACTACTGTTTATGCTAAGGCAGTTCCATCATCCGGATATACACTTTTGGAGCTGGTTAACGGGAGCGTTCCTCCTCAATCTGCTTCCGGGGTTTATCCGTATAATCCGGTCAATCCAGGCTACATATCTGTTCCGGTTTTAGCGGGTGGCAGTGTAAAAGTGTATGTATCGCCGTACAATTGTAACTATACATCAGGAACAGTACAATATTATTATAACTAGGGAGATTAGGTGATGTCGGGATTGACCGTTCGTTTAATCAAAAAGCAAGCAGGCAGATTTCTCTGCCTGCTTGTTGTGCTTATACTGGGTAGTTTTACTATTGCGACTTCAGGTTATCTTATAAGAAGCATTAAAAAAACTGATATAGAAACTAATCTGGATTACTGTGGCGATTATGATTATGTTATCTATAACGCCGATCTGGGTTATGCAGATGCCTTGGTGCATTCTTCCGGTATAGAAGATATTGGACTTTACTACGAGCTAGGAACAGTAACAGATCTAGATGGTGTAGAGGAATTTAAAGCTGTAGCACTAAGAGATGAGTTGTCAGAAGATATATATCACATGACGTGTGTTATAGGCTCATATCCCGTAAATGAGAATGAAGTCGCCATAGATCTTTCAGTGGCCCATACATATGGTATTCCACCTTATCCGGGTGAGGAGATTGAGCTGAAGAAATATACTCCCAATGGAGAATATATTGGAAATGAAACATACCGAATTTCGGGGCTTTTCCGAGATGCTGCTCCAGACACTCAAGGTGGATGGTATAGGTGGCCGTTCAATGTTTTTAAAGAAGATTATTCGATGCCTGCGGTATTCTTCTATCCAAGTGATATAGAATCATGGGGATGCTCGCAAGAGACTGTATTAGTCAGATCAAAAACATACACAATTCAGGAAATGCAGGATACCATTAACCTAACGCTTAGGGAAACAGGTTCTTGTGAGAATGGTGTATACTACAATTACAATAAAATGATTGTCTATTCTGATTGCTTGGGAATAGATTACAATTCTATTCCTGGCAGAGACGGCGGTTTTTCTTGGGAATATCTAAGTAATGCTACTTCCGAAGGCCTTTTTAAGAGGGATTTTTATTCAACTCTTTTACTCCCTGTTATATCGTTATTGGTAATAGTTACCGAATCAGTATCTGTATATATGTTGGTAAAAAACATTATTGCCGATCGTAAGGACCATTATGGTATTCTTAGAAGTATAGGTATGTCTTCCAAAAGTATAATTCGTAATCTTGTATTTGAGATGTTTTGCTTTGGGTTAATATCTTCGATCACTGGCGCAGTTACAGCATATGTTGTCCATAATCCAACTATTAACATATTGAACTCTAGGCTTAATCTTCATTTATATAATGGAATAAACGTTGAAGACTTCATAAAGAATGTTACATATGATCCGATTGTTACAGCCATTATCGTGTGCTCATTATCAGTATTGTTGGCTTTAGTTGTTCCCGTATATAAGCTCTATAGAATGTATCCTTCTGAACTTCTTTCTGCATCAGATCAGATGTTTGTGGGAAGGAATAATAAGAGCCAGAGAAATAAGACTAAAATAAGCGGAGGATGGCTGGGGACCCTTAACAGAAGGATAGATCTTCATGCCGGAACAACTATGCTGTTAATGAGCATAGTTCTGTCTTCGATGTTGTTTGGATATTTGTTTTTCATGGCACTTTCTGATAAGGATTCAGGCTATGCTAAATGGCAAATTGAACAGTTTGGATTTGAGGGGCAAGGGTATTCTGCTGACAGATATATGTCTACTGATCACTCTCGGTATAATGTTTTTAATAGACACGATGCTGGAGTTTCGCCTGATGCATTGAATACAATAGCATCTAATCCGAACGTTACAGGTGTTAGGGCAGCAATCTTTAACGAATCAACTAGAATGGTTTTTGACGAAGAGCCGAGTGAAGATATCAAGAGACTTCTGAATAATCGTCGTCTGAACATTCCTGAAGAAATGATGTTTGCTGATATAAACATAACAGGCGAGGGCTATATTTTTGAACATATGGGTTATGAATCCGATGCAATCATGTATGAACTTCCTACCGTAGGTGTAACACCAGAAGAACTATCAGCTCTTGAAGCTGAAGTCGTAGCTGGCCAGATTAATCCAGATAGGATTAGGGCTGGAGAAGAGATAGTGTTGGCGGTGCCGGAAGAGCTAGAAGATATTTGTATCAGTTCTTTCCCAATAGGGTCGACATTGCCTTTCGACGACATAGTCTTAACCGGTGAAGAAGAGGTGATTGATCTATCCAATATCGAAGGAGACGATTGGATGGTCTACGATACATATGTTGTTGTTCCTGATGGTACTGAAGTCAGAGCTCGTTATGATGCTATAGGTAGCAGATATGAGTTATCTGCAACCGTAGGCGCAATTGTTGTTCTTCACGATGAAAATGATATTAATACATATCTAACATCAGGTTCCGAATGGGCACGTAATCTTGGAGTTGATGCCGGTATGTTTATCGATGATTCTGTAGGGATGAGTATTCTGTGTCTCGGTGAGACATTTGAGAATTGGGGGCTTCCTGATAGAAATTTTACAACAGTCAAAGTAAGTATCGGTGATGATGCTGATATATACCAATTTGATAAGTTTTGGTATCAGACATTATCTGGATTAGTCGGAATTAAAACGGATTCGACATTTGATTATGTGGATATGATTCATACGACAACTCAAAGAACGATGGCAGTATTCTATATCATGGTTATATCGTTGATATTACTTGGCATGGTATCGATAATATCAAGTCTTTATACCAAGACAAGAGGAAACACAGAGAGGATACAGTCGCTGAGACGCATAGGATTATCAGTGAAGCAAGTAAGTCTACTGATTTACACCCAAAATATATATTATCCGATAATAGCTACTATAATTGCGATAATTCCTGTTTATTGGGTACAAAGCTTTTTTAATGCAACATATGCAAAGACATTAAGTGGTGAACTATATCCTACCGGAACGGGGAGTGTTATGCCTTGGTATATAGTATTTCCGATAACACAGAATATGTTTTCTTATAACTTTATCCCTGCTCTTATCGTATGTTTCCTTACTGGAGTATTACTCATCGTTATAGGAACATTACCCCAGATAATGTATCTGAAGAAGATGAAGATGATTGCTGAGAAGGAGGAGTAAGTATGTTGATAAAGACGGTAGCTCTTAAGAAAGAATATAAGATTGGTGATAATACGGTAAAGGCCGTAAATGGAGTTGATCTTCAGGTTGAAGCCGGAGAGTTCATATCAATAATGGGTCCTTCCGGTTGCGGTAAGAGTACATTGCTTCACCTTATTGGAGGGCTTGATAAAGCAACATCGGGTCAGGTGTATGTTAACGACGTTGAATTATCGTCGATGAATGATACCGCACTATCTAAGTTCAGATGTTGTGAGATTGGTTTTGTATTTCAAAAGTTCAATCTGATTAACGAGATGACGGTTAAGGAAAATATTGTTACTCCGATTCTCATATCGGGTCGGAAGATCAATGATGAATATATTAATGGTTTGATTGAGGCATTAGGCCTTAAGGATAGGCTTGATCATACACCGCTTCAGTTATCCGGTGGTCAGCAGCAGAGAGTTGCAATAGCAAGAGCTCTCGCTAATGACCCCGCATTAATACTGTGTGACGAACCTACAGGCAATCTCGATAAAAAGAATAGTGAAGAAGTGATTTCGTTACTTGACACGATTCATGAGAATTACAAAAAGACCATTATGATGGTAACTCATGATAAGTCTATTGCTGATCATGCTGATGAATTGTATGTGATGGAGGATGGAACAATCCAATAACAACTATATTATGATTAACGAGCTGTAATTCTTTCGATATAGGAGAATTGATTGTGTTAGCCCCTATCTTGTGAGGATAATGTAACTCTTGCTTAATATTTTGAGGAGGGAGAGATATGAACTACATTGATTTAAACAAATTTATAAAGAGATACGCTACTCAGTCCAAGACGAAGACCGCTATGTTACTAACAGGAGACTGGGGCTCAGGAAAATCATATTATATAAGTAATATTCTTTGTCCGTATTTGAAGAAACGTAAAGTCAAGTGCATAGTTGTCTCTCTCTATGGTGTTGATAATTTAACGGAATTAAGCAAACGTATTTATCTGCGATTACGGCTTCCAACTTTTTCGAAGAAATCGGAAGCTAAAGAGTATGTGTCGATTATTGGGCATAGTATAATAGACAACGCGCTGTCTCTTAAAGGTGTAAATGTAGGTGTGTCTGATAATCAATTGGTTAAACTATATGAATCCGTAAATCTCAAAGATGTATTGATTATTTTTGAGGATACGGAGAGGAGTTCCATAGATATCCTCATGTTGTTAGGCTACATTAATGGATTAGTCGAGTATGATGGTGCAAAGGCATTAATTGTAGCGAATGAAAAAGAGATATTAGGCCAGAATCATGAATCATTTGATTATGATTTTTCAAAGGTTCTTACTACTCAAACTGATGAGATCGACGAAACTGCAAAAGATGAGAAACAATACTTATACCTTAGGATGAAGGAAAAAACTATTGGTGATACGGTACAGTTTACGGCTGATATTATTGAATCGGTAAAAAGTATCATAAATGATTATTCTGGAAATTGGATTAGCAGTATTTTACGTGATGATGAAATTGAAAAGATAGCCGGCATAGTACGAACTCGCTGTAACAATAACTTACGCATATTGATTTACGCGCTTCAAAAATGTGATGACATCTTCTCTGCTTTAGATATCGAAAGGAGCTTTGAGGATGCGTTTTACCAGGTAACTTTAGAAGGAGCACTTATTTTTTCTAAACGTTTTCTGTGTTCTGATACTCCCGGATGGGAGGGTACCAATTGCATTTCTGTTCAATTGGGAGAATCAAGAGCGCCTTTATTTAGATTCGTTTACGATTATCTTCTATTTAATACTTATAGGGTTGAGGATATTATCGCAGCATCAGTTGAATACTCCGATTATTGCTGTTTTGAGAAAAATGCAACTAGAGATAAGGACTCAGATCTTTTCGTTTTGGAGAATTATCACATTCAGAAAGAAGCAGATGTTAAAACCGCACTGGAGAATATTTATAAGAAACTAAAGAAAACAAATTATTTAGGTGTTCATGCATATGAGCACCTAGCGCTGAAAGTTATTAGAGCTGGTATGGTTATAGGCTTTGATGTGGAACCAATCTGTTCTCAGATGATTTCTAATACCAAAAAGATGTGTAGAGTGCATCCTTCGTCATCACAAGAAATCATATGGGGATTAATAACAAAGATCTCTGACGATAAAGATGTGATGAGCAAGTATGAGAAGTTTATGAAGAGGTTTGCTGAGGCGATAGATAATAGCAATAGCAATATTGTATTTTCTTATGATCCGGATGATATCGAGGACTTCTACCACGTTGTTCTGAAAAACAAACACATATACATGACACGGCGTCGTTTTATGTGTGATCTTGATAACAGGAAAATTGTTTCTATGCTGACCGATTGTACAGCAGAGCAGATTAGTGATTTCCGTAGTATTCTTATTTCTGTATACGATAGAGCTATGCAGGACACATATGATGAATCGGATAAGAAAGCACTTAAGGATCTATTGGATAAACTAAACAAGATTTCTCCGGCGGGGAGTAATTGGGATAAAATACAATGGATGCAGATTAACTATTTAAAGGATAATATTACTGATTTTATATCGAAGATATAGACTCGAGAACATTATAATTTGAGATGTTTATGTTTGACTCCGATTGCTTACGACTATATAATTTAGTCGTAAGCTAAGTCGTAAGTGAAATCGTATGTTCATAGGAGACGAACATGGCAATTCCGATCACAATAGAAAAACTATTATCTGAAAATATTGTTGAATGGGCGAGAATAGAGTTTAAAGAGGGATGGAATCCTGATACAACACTGAAAACCATAAGTGCATTTGCTAACGATATAGACAACTGGGGTGGTGGCTATATCGTTATAGGTGCACACGAAAAAGACGGGAAAGTTGTCAGACCTGTAAAAGGTATAACACCGGATTCAGTAGATAAAATACAAAAGGATATTCTCAGATATTGCAAATATCTGAGACCTGTGTATATCCCGCAAACAGAGCCTGTGTGGTTTGATGGGAAACTACTTCTGTTAATATGGTGTCCGGGCGGATATGAAAGACCATATGCATGCCCTAAGTCACCGGATTCGAAGAATAGTGAGAAAATATACTATATTCGCAAGTTATCCAGCACGATCGAAGCTACCGAATTAGATGTTAAGGAATTGATGTCTTTAGCACATAATGTTCCGTTTGATGACAGGATCAATCCTAAAGCTGAGATGAAGGATCTAAAGTATCCGATTATCAAGAACTACCTGCAGAATGTAAACAGTAGCTTAATAAACGAGATTGATAACTTAGACACGGTTCAAATAGCGAAGGATCTTCGAATTGCAGATGGCCCAACGGAATACTATAAACCATTGAATGTTGGGTTACTCTTTTTCAATGATCATCCTGAATTGTTTTTCCCTTATTGCCGGATAGAGGTAGTTAATATTCCTGATCCGACCGGTCAGGGTATGGAAGAGCGTATTTTCGCGGGACCTATAGATCAACAGCTACGGGATGCTCTTACCTATATAAAGAATAACGTAATAGCAGAGAAGATATTTAAGGTTTCTGGACAGGCTGAAGCTGTTAGAGTAAAGAATTATAGCTATGAGGCAATCGAGGAATTCTTATCGAATGCCATATATCATAAATCCTATCAGATCCATGAACCTGTTACAGTAAGAATAGAAGCAGATAAGATTGAGATAACCAGTACACCGGGACCAGATAGATCTATTACAGACGATGATATTCGCAATTATCAAATGCGAACCAGAAGATACAGAAATAGAAGAATAGGAGATTTCCTTAAAGAATTACATCTTGTAGAGGGAAGAAACACTGGTATTCCGACTGCAATTAGAGCAATAAAGGAAAATGGCTCTCCGTTACCCTTGCTTCTTACAGATGAAGACCGTTCGTTTTTCTCTGTAATTATTCCGATACACGAAGCGTTTGTGCATGAAAAAAATAATAACATTTCTGAAACAGGTGTTGACAAGGTGACCCCAAAACGTAAATCTAAAGAGCAGATAAAGGCATTGATTCTGGAAGTGTTGTCAACTGAAAGCATATCGACTAATGAGTTATACAAAAAACTCGGGTATTCCGGTAACGCTTCAAAGACATTTAGGAACTGCATTGAAGAGTTGATAGCTGAAGGGGAGATACGTTATGCAACGGAAAATAAGCAAGATTCGAATAATGTGTTGATGAAGAACTAGTATTTCGCGATGATGTTTTTGGATGGGTTTATACATTAAGTATTTCGTCATGTGCGTAACCTCATTCTTGTAAGCCATTTAGCAATAAGAAATACAACCCTGGTGTTTTGCGAACGCATACCAGGGTTGTTGAAAACGTTTTAATTTTGAGCCCTTATGCTTACAGACCCTAAAAACGTCAATTGGGGGTAGATCTTCTGTGGGAATTCACGCGAGTACCGTCCTTCTTGACATAGCTCTTAACCGGGACGATTTTTTTGTCCTGCTTTCCTCTTATACTTGATTTGGTCTTAGCCATAATTATCTGCCTCCTTATTGCAATATACTTGAGTAGTAACGCTATAACATGGCTGCTGAGTTATAGCGTTGCTACTTTCTACCCGCGAAAATGATTATTTGACACGGATTGTTCGTGTGACAGTACGAGTCTTGTTCCCAGAAGAAACAGTCGTCTTGACTTTGACTGTTCCGCTAGATGAAGGCTTCGATGTCAATCTGATTCGAACCGCTCTCATAGCTCCTCCTCTCTCAAGACAACCACTGTTGAAAAAATGCAAGACTACGGATAAAATAGCAATGCATACGCGATATGCAGGTTGCCTTGGCAATTTATTGGTGTTCCTGGCGGGGAGCACCATATTTAATTTATCACAGGTTTTGCAGATTCGCAACACATAGCATGTCCCATATTGTTTATTCCTTGTCCCTTTGCTATAATGATACTATCGTAGGAGGTAGTATATGAAGAAGAAGAATATAATTAACCTCATAAAATTTTATTCAGAACACAATGATGCTGGGTTTCGTCAAGAGGTTGCAGAGATTGCTAATGACTTTGACAAAAACGGAGATACTGATCTGTCATTCTATATAATGTCTCTCATATCATCCGCTGATTTATTTGTCCCACAAATGCAATCGGAAGACTTAAAGTATTGTACAAGAACACAAACTAGCTCATCAATGCTTCAACTACCCACACTAGTTGATAAAGAATTGAATGGCATTATAAATGCCATTCGCAACAAAACATGTGTAAATAAGTTCATTTTTCACGGAGATCCTGGAACTGGAAAAACCGAAACAGTGAAACATATAGCAAGAATCATGGGTAGAGAATTATATACAGTAGACTTTAATCTTCTAATCGATAGCCATATGGGACAGACTGCTAAGAATATTGCTTCGATGTTTGAGGAAATAAATTCATTCTTTCAACCTGATAAAATAATAATACTACTTGATGAAATTGATTCTCTTGCGATGGAGCGCGGCAATACAAACGATGTCCGAGAAATGGGTCGTGCCACATCTGCTCTTATGAAAGGACTTGATTGTCTAAATAATCATGTTGTTCTTTTTGCGACAACTAATCTCTTCAAGCACTTTGATAAAGCTCTGATTCGGCGTTTTGACTATTCTGTAAACTTTAATCGTTATTCGCAAGTTGATCTTATGGATATTGCTTGTGAACTACTAGACTACTATTTATCTGATTTTACGTTTTGTGAAAAGAATAAACGCCTATTTAAAAAAATAATAGAAGAGTATGAAACGATACCAAACCCGGGCGAACTTAAGAATGTAATTAAGACTGCATTTGCATTTTCTGAGAGTTCCAAACCATTTGATTATCTGAAAATTTTGTATTCTTTGGTAACAGGGAGCGAAGCAAATATTGCACAATTGCCTAATTATACCTTGAGAGAAAAAGAAATACTTACAGGGATACCCAAAAGCAATATAGCGAGAAAGATGCATTTAATAGAGGAAACGTAGTATGAATGATATTCTGCGAATCAAAGGACAATTTGGACATAATACTCGCAAATCACAAGTCGGTATGCCAAGTTTACCTGCTAATGGTACGGTGAAATCTGAACAAATCGGACAAATGATTTTACAATTGCAATACCTGCAGGTATATTGGAGCGACAAAAAAATAAATGATAATGCATTGATCAGCATTGAATATAATCGTGTTGTTGCAAAAAGCAATCGAGTTCGCAGGCTAATTGCTAGCAATACAACAAAAACCCGAATAGTAGGTGCCAAATTCAACAAAGGTGAGTCTTATATTCATCACATAATTACTTATTATGCTCCCTATGATTCGATTCAGGAATCTATTTATGAATTGATTACTGTAAAATCAATTGTCGATAAACAATTCAATGGCTCCGTAAACAAAAGCATTGTAGACAAAATAAATAAAAAAGAAATTCGCTTGAATAGTAACGCAATATCTAGAACCTCATTCGTAAATCTTATAGTTGATAGTTTTTATGTAGAAAAGATTTTCGTTCCTACTCCTGAGTCAACAGAAGCAGATACTCAAATCGTTACATTATACGATACAAAAGAGGATTATAGAAAGTGGCTTACCGTATTAGGTATTGAAATTGAGCTCAAGAATATAATTGACAAAAATACTTTTATTCTTGATAAAGCTAAGTATGAAATACTGGTTAATAAAGTTCCTTATTTAGTTTCGATGGCAGTAAAAGATTTCGCGAAATATGAACCAATCGAAAGTAACGAGTTGCCTTCGCACGAGGTTTTTACTCTACCGCCTCCGACAAATGAACCAATAATTGGTGTCATTGATTCATTTTTTGATGATAGTGTGTATTTTAGCGAGTGGGTTGATGTTTGCGATGAATTAAAAGGAATACCCGTTGACAATAAAGATAGAGAACACGGAACGGCGGTTGACTCAATAATAGTTGACGGTCATAGAATCAATCCCACATTTAATGACGGTTGCGGGAATTTTAGAGTAAGGCATTTTAGCCTGATTACATCGAATGGGTATAACTCAATAGAAATAATGAAAAAAGTGAGAAAGATCGTAACTCAAAATAGAGACATCAAAGTATGGAATTTCTCTATAGGATCAGCTTTGGAAATTAACGAAAATTTCATTTCTTATCAGGCTTTCGAATTGGATAAATTACAAAATGAATTTGACGATATCATTTTTGTGGTTGCTGGAACCAATGACAATTCACATAGCATGAAGAAACGGATTGGTGCCCCTGCAGATTCAATCAACTCAATAGTCGTTAATTCAATAAAGAGAGGGGGGGAACCTGCTGCATATTCCAGAAAAGGTCCAGTGTTGTCCTTCTACAATAAACCGGATATTGCATATTATGGGGGCGATAAAAACGAACCAATAAGAGTATGCACAAGGAATGGTGCAATATCCACATGTGGGACCTCATTCGCAGCGCCTTTTATAGCACGTAAAATAGCTTTTCTCATTCATAGAGTAGGTTTGTCTCGTGAAATAGCAAAAGCACTTATTGTTGACTCGGCAATTGGATGGAAACCCAATCGAATAAACAATATTCATAGTTATATTGGAATGGGAGTCGTACCAATACGCATAGAAGACATATTGCATTCGAATGATGATGAGATACGATTTGTTATAACTAGTGAAGCTTCAACATACGATAACTATCTTTATAGGATTCCAGTGCCTATAAGCAATAATATGCAACCCTATATCGCTAAGGCTACATTATGCTATTTTAGCGAATGTGAACGAAACCAGGGGGTTGATTATACTAGCACAGAATTGGATATTCATTTTGGTCGAATCACAAATAAAGGAATAAAGACCATAAATGACAATTGTCAAAATACTCCAGATTCTAGAATTATTGAAGCATCAGCACGCAACTACTACAGGAAATGGGATAACATCAAGGTAATATGCGAGCGCCAAAAAGATAGAGGAAAAGCAAAATCGCTATATGAAAATGGATTCTGGGGGATTAGCATAAAAAAGACTGAACGAAACAGCAAACATAGCCCAAACTTGGTAAAATTCGGGTTGGTGATAACACTAAAAAATATATATGGAGAAAACCTAATTAATGAGTTTATCCAGAAGTGTGCAATAAACGAATTGTTGGTAAGTAGTATTAATGTAGAAGAACGAGTAAGGATTAATACAAAAATCGAAGAAGATATTGAGCTTGAGGACTGAGCAATCGCTGCAAATCTATATTCAAATTGTACTGCGTTTACGGATAGTGGTTGTTTCAGTATCATGATATATATATCAAGTATAGGCATTGTTCAGCATGGAGTTAGAATAATAATCACAAACCTTTTGAAAATGTATATCGCGCTTGATGAAATGACAGAATGAATTAACCTGTGAAATGTAACGTAGTACTTGCGTTATGCTTTTGTTCACAAATGAACCGGGGCCAGGTTCGCCATGGACCTGGAATGTTAACTATACAATAGAAAAGCAACTAGAATTATAGAAGAATACTCTCTTACTTATGGATATGTACATGCTAGGGAAAAGAGTGTAAGCATCTTCCTCTTATCGTCGATAGAAGTCAAGAGTAAAGTTTGCCGTAGATTTATATATGAGCAATGAATAACATGTTTCCAAAAGCGTAATGATGTTCTGAATTAAGTGTTGATTTTTAAATCATGTAGACGGATATTTGCATGATTCTTATCGTAAGGAGAACAATAGGCATATAACAGTGTATCTGGGGGAGGAACAACTAAGACGGGAAATTCAAAAGTGTTCGTGACAATGGATGAAGTGCATGGTGATAAATTTTGGTTTAAAAATCAAAAAGTTTGATAAAAATGATTGGATTTGGTCGTATATTGAGATATACTAATGATGAATTAATGGAGGTGTATTATGCTTATTGGTTTTAAATTCAAAAATTATAGATCGTTTCGCGACGAGACCGTACTGTCTATGGAGGCCACAGGTCTTGGAACTTTTCGAAACAGTCTGATATCTTATGGCTCCTTGAATATTTTGCCAAGCGTTGCGATTTATGGAAAAAACGGAGGCGGTAAGAGCAATGTGATTCGTGCTTTTTGGCTTGCTGTGCAGTTTATTAAAAATGCTCAGAGAACACAATATGAGAGTTCTAATATTCCAGTTATTCCATTTGCTCTTAATGATTATTCAAAATATGAAGCAACAGAATTTGAATTTGTGTATACATTATCAGGTATAAAGTACTGGTATTCGTTTGCTGCCACAAAAGA
Organism: Ruminococcaceae bacterium KH2T8; assembly: GCA_900111435.1. NCBI lineage: Bacteria > Bacillati > Bacillota > Clostridia > Eubacteriales > Oscillospiraceae > Ruminococcaceae bacterium KH2T8. The sequence goes on along the minus strand of FOIY01000004.1, from coordinate 4,828 downwards.
GAAAGTCTGCAAGGAATCGTTGTACCATGCTCCGAAAGGGCAGAAAGCATTAGTATTTAGCAGAGAGAATCAAACTTTTAAATTTACAGAAGAAAAGTCAAAAAGAAAGCTTATTAGCGAGACTGTTGCGCCAAATCAGTTATTCTTCTCTATAGCATGTACGATGAATGATACGGTATGTGTAAATGCAATGAAGTGGTTTCGTGAGCATTTATATTTTTCAAGGGACTATTCTGACATTCCTAGGCAGTTGCTTGACTATTCTAATGATGCAAATATGTTGCAAGCAATTTCTGATTATGCAAAAGCAGCAGATTTTGGTATTGAAAAAATACAGTTTGAAATAGATAGTAAGGAGATAAAGGATAATCTTAGTTTTCCGGAGAATATACCGGAAGGAATAAAGGCTGCATTAACGCAGTTTATGAATGTTTTATCAGAAACATCTAATAATTCAGAAACAAAGCTTAAGATGAATGAGATTAAAGCTACATCAGAACACTTTGGTGTGAATAAGGAGGGCAAAACAGATCGATATACCTTGGAATTGTCTGATGAGTCAGATGGTACACGAAGGCTGATGTCTTTTGCTCCTGCTATCGAGTCTGCCCTATCCAAAGGTGGTATTTTAGTTATTGATGAAATTGAAAGAGAATTACATCCCATGCTTGTGAACTTTGTTGTAGCTAAATTCCAAAGTAAACATACCAATCCTAATGGGGCGCAGCTTATATTTACAACTCATAATACTGAGCTTATGAATATGGAGATACTACGTAAGGATCAGTTGTATTTTGCTGATAAAAATAGAGAAGATGGTTCGTCAGAGTTGTATAGCATCAGCGAGTTTTCAACAAGAACAACTGAAAATATCAGAAAAGGATATTTGCATGGCAAATATGGCGCAACGCCAGACGTCGAAATAGAGGAGGTGGAATAATGCCTCGTAAGATTAAACCTACCAAGCCGTTTATATATGTATTTTGCGAAGGGGAAAGTGAACAAGCTTATACTGATTATTTGAAGAAAACATTCTCGGATGTTGCAGTTATAAAGCGTCCACATCAAACAGGTCTTTTTAGCGAGGCGAAAGCTAAATTTTCTAAATCTCCAACGTATAGGAATAGCATAGAAGTAACGGATGAAATTTGGTTTTTCTATGATATAGAAGAGAAAGACATTCATAAATGGAATGACCGATTGGTTATAATAAAATCGCTACGTAAGCTGAGAAAAAAAGAAGGAATACGTGTAAGGCTACTTATGACATCGGGTTGTATAGAATACTGGTTTATGCTCCATTATAAATATTTCACCCCTAAATTAATCACCGTCCCTGAAAAGGAGAAAGTAATTAATGAAGTGAAGAAAAGAGTTCCAACATACAAAAAAGGTGATTATGAATCTACTGCAAAAATAGCAGAAAAATATAAAGATGCGATAACCAACTCAAAGAAAACAGTTAAGGCCTTGGAGGTTGATGGATTGCCAGATTTAGCTGACACGGATGAGCGAAATCAGTGGCTCAATACAAAGAGTGTAACATTTTCAAATGTATATGAGGCGATCGAATACTTGCAGAGTCTAAAGGGTTAAGTTGAATGTGATCTTCGCGGATTTATGATTTCTATTGCTGACGACAGTTTTGACGACAATTAGCTTCATCAAGAATGGAATAAATGGACTGACCCGTTCAAAAATGCCTCGATTCATAGTCTGAAAGCTACGTATTTTATTGTTTTGGATAGGGTGGGACGAACAGTTTCTAATTCGAATCCCTCCTTCTCCGCCAAAATCCCGAAATGCCTGATATATAAGGCTTTCGGGATTTTTACTTGTCTGAAAACTTCGATTTGACCAACATTTTGACCACAATTAATATTGGTCAGATTTCTATTTATGTTATTATGCTTTTTTCTGTGTGTAGTTAGCATATATTTTCCTTTTAAAAACACTCTTTTCCATAGAAAACAGCCACCTTTCAAATGGAGTACAGCGCAAATCTTGACACTGATATGTGCAGTAATGATAAAATGTCAGAGTATGTTGAGAGCTGCGTCGGAAGGCGAATAACAGGGGGAATATTATGAAGAAGTTAAAGGACGTTGTTGCAATATCGCTTGTATTTGCCATGGCTTTCTCACTTATCGGATGCGGTAAGGCCCGGGAGAAGGCTGATGAAGATGATGAGACCGAAGTAGATGAAGAGGCTTCCGTTGACGGTATGAAAGATCTCATAAGGGATTTTCCCGGGATTGCCTCGGAAAGGCTCGGTATCTCAGAAGACGACATCAATGAGTACGATCCGAGTGAGATGCATAACTCTCACGCCTTTGAAGGTTCCTATTATATCTGTGGGGGAAGTGATCTGCCCGCGATAGAGTGCGCAGTATACGATGATCCGGATGAGGCACGCGAGGCCTTTGAAGAGTACTACACGACGTTCAACGAGCAGTTCCGGGAAGAAAACTTCCATGGCGAATACTTGTGTTTCTACGAAGACGATCAGGGCTATATCGTTATAGACGGCAGCAATTCAGGTACCCATATCTTCGGCGACCCCTTTGCTACAGGCGAAGTATATGCCGGCGTGTACTTCGAGGATAATACCGTGATCGTCATAAGGCCCAGGAATGACGTTTATAATTCAACTGTAGAAGATGTCATATCAGATCTCGGACTGCCTATGGCAAACGGAGACAATACCTGATCTTATCTATAAGACTCCCAGTTCTGCATTAGGACAGATGGGTCGAAGCGGCAGAGTAAAGCAAGATAGTGCGTGAACGTTCGTCCCCTTCCTAATTGGTTATATATCGAAGATTGACGGTTGAGACAAGACCCGTAGACTTAGTGTTCCCTTATATTTGGTCAGCGAATGGTTTGAATCGGCAGAGTAAAGCAAGATAATGGCCCGTAAACATTTCGTTTACAGGCCACAGTCTCGTTATTCTATTCTCATCTTTTCGATATTATCGATAATGCATTTCGTCATCTTTTTGTTTGTTTCATAGAGTTCTTGGTATCGATCTTTGTCAGCGAAGTAAGCGGTGGAGATAAACTGATTTGCAAGGATGATGTAAGGCACCGCCTGCTTTTCCTCTTTGGTGAGCCTTATTACGGAATCAAATCCTGCGATCATCTCTTTCATAACGCTTATCCATTTCATAAACTTGTCGCTGTTACCGTTTTCGAAAGTCTCGGACAGTATGGCGGTAGCTGCATAACAAGGATCGAAGATCCTGACGTTTCTCTCGCTCAATTCAAAGTCGATGAATCCCCATTTATCATCAGCTACGATGATGTTGCTAGGATTCGGATCTCTGTGGATCACCTGTCTCGGAAGAGACTTGTAGAGGCCCTCGAATTCCTCTAGAAACTTCTTCGTGAAGTCATCGTTCAGCTCAAGTTCCGATGAGATCTTCGGCAATGCCCATGACTTGACTGCATCGTAAGTATCAACTTCGTCTGTTGCCGTATCTACAGTAGAGAGTGCTTTATCGAGCCAGCCGATGATCTCGCCTGTACACCTTGCTTTCTTCTCATAATCATCCAGATACAGCTTGCCTGCCATTACCCGTTCTCCGTCGATCTTCCTGCTGAGAGTAAAGTAGAGTTCACCTTCCTGGACGTATTCTCTTCCGTCCTTAGTCGGAATGATCGTCGGTGCGGATAATCCGACGTTGTTAAGCGCTCCGGCTATCTCGATCGCTTTCTTCGTATTGCCAAGATTTGCAGTGTACTTGATCACATATTCATCACCGACAAACTTTGATGTATCGCTTATCTCTCCTGTCTCAGGGAATACGATATCAGAGACTTTCTGATCCTGAAGGTCCCAGTTAGAGAGAACTTCCGCGATCAACTTGTGATTTACCATAATGTGTTCCTCCTGTAAGATATTGATCTTGTAAGGCTTTTTGGCCTTGAACTTACGAAGGTACTCTGACGGTGTATAGCCGGTCTCCCGAACGAAGGATCTGTAGAACCCCGAATACGTATCAAAACCGTACTCGAAAGCGACGTCACCTTTCCTGCGCCCGGTTCCGATCTCGTATATCGCATTAAGAAGCTTTCTTCTCAGGATATACTGCATTACAGGAAAGCCCACGGCATCCTGGAATATCCTGTAGAAATGGAACAGTGAATAACCCGCTTCCTGCGAAAGCATCTCTGCATCGATCTCATCCTTAAGATTCGCTTCGATCTTATCCAATGTATTCTGGATACAGTCCTTATACACTTTGGTACCTCCTTTCTCAATTTCTTGCAGCTGCAACAAGTTTATGATAGCGCATATGTTGCTCGAAAACATTTCCTGTTTTGCTGTGTTTTTGAAGAGACAGAACTCGTGAAGTCACAATTTGTGACTTCACCAAACGTGTGACCGTTCGCCCCCCTCTAAATACGCTGTATATCGGATATAGAACTAATACACAAATAAAAGAAGCATCACCGGTGTGGTGCTTCTTTTATTTTGTTCGAAACATGAAAAAGGGGATTTGAGCCCGTGAGGGGATCGGGCGCATTTCGTGTTTTGGGCCTTTCGGGCGGTGTGATCGGAACCGGATTAGCGCCGATCGGCTGTGCGGTTCACGCAAGTCCTGTTTTTTGAGAATGTTTACACCATTTTCGAGACCGCGGTTCACACAAATTGATTTTGGGTTGATTGTTTGAACTATTTGGCGCGTTATAGTTCAAACAAATTGAGTTTATAGAGATTGTTTACACCATATCGCCTCTTATGGTGTAAACATTTGACGTTTATGGGATTTGTTTACACTTTGAAGCCCTAAAAGGTGTAAACAATTTAGTAATATCCGACTTG